>JAOZRP010000018.1 GCA_029940125.1 bacterium | reverse complement strand
TCAATCATGATGATCGTCACCCCGGATTTATTGAGCTTTTCAATCAGGGGCACCATGGAGGCAATTTCACTCATGCTTAAGCCTGAAAAAACCTCGTCGCAGATCAAAAGATCGGGATTCAACGCCAGGCAACGGGCCAGTTCAAGACGCTTGAGATAACCGGTCGGCAGGGTGCCGGCAAGTTTGTAGGGAACCTTCGATTCACGTTCAAAGCCAACCTCCTCAAGCAGATCCAGGGCAATGATATTGCGGTCTCCGTGGCGGCCGCCGCCCCGCCAGCCGCCGGTTTTGCGGGCCCGGGGACCATAAAGCGGAATGATCAGGTTTTTGTAGGCCGGCAGACTGCTGTAAGGGCGCATAATTTGGAAGGTCCGGCAGATGCCGAGATTGACAATTTTATGGGGCTTCATCCCCCTAATGTTGCGGCCGTTGAATATAATGTCACCGGCCGTTGCCTTGATAAAACCGGTAATACAATTGATCAGCGTTGTTTTACCGGAGCCATTCGGTCCGATGACTCCCATTACTTCCCCTTTTTCGATTGAGAAATCGATGCCGTCCAGGGCGGTAATGCCGCCGAATTTCTTGGTCAACCTGTTAACTGTCAACATTGCCATCAGATTTCCACCCATCGCTCAAACTGATGATATTTGCGGGAAAGATAATTGAGCAAACCCTCGCCCTTGATAACAATGACCACGGTAAGAATCAATGAATAAACAACAATTCTCAAAGGGCCAAAAGCCCGCAGGACTTCGGAGAGCGGCACCAGCAAAATTGCTCCGAGAACGGCTCCAAGCAGGGAACCGCCGCCGCCAACCACGGTGGCGGCAATCGGAATTATCGAGAAATCGAGGGCAAACATTGAAAGGCCGGCCCACATGTAAACATGGGCCAGGTAAGCCCCGGCAAAGCAACCCAGAAACGAAGCATAAAAGATGGCCTGGGCCTTGATGAAGGTTATATTGATGCCCGAAGCCCTGACTGACTGGTCGTTGTCCTTGATTCCCCTGATGACCAGGCCGAGATCCTCAACCGACAACCGGCGCAGGGCAAAAAGAAAAACCAGGGTTGCAACAACCAGGAAATACTGTTCAATCCAGGGGTTGCCAAAGCCCTGGATATCCATCATGCCGTTGGTTCCGCCGAAAAGTTCAAAAGCTTCGATAATCCGGGTCATCATCAGTGGATACATCAAGGTTATAATGGCAAAATAAACCCCCCGCAGGGGCAGGCAGGGAAGCAGCAACAGGGTACAAAAAGCGGCCCCGAACAAAGCAGCCAATGGAATGGAAATCAACGGAGACAGCAGCAGGTATTTATTCAACAGGGCAGCACCGTAACCGCCGACCCCGACAAAAAAAGAGCCGCCGAGACAGACCAAGCCGACATAGTTGGCAAGAAAATCGAAAGCCATGGACAAAAGAGCATAAATGCAGATAATCAGCAAAACCTTCTGCCAGTAGGGAAAAAAATGAAGCAGCAACGGCGCTGCGAGCAGGCCTCCAATCAACAAAAACCGCGGAGCGATGAGATAGGTAATCTCACGCCATGACGAAAGGGCATAGATACCGTCGGAACGTATTTTAATGCCGCGGTCTATCCTCTCTTTACGCTTTTCTGTCTGCATATTCTCTACACTCTCTCCTCGAGTTCCTTATGTTTGCCGAAAAATCCGGAGGGTTTTAAAATCAGGGTCGCGATAATTGCCGCCAGGGTAACCACCATCTGAAAATGGGTGGCCAGATAGGTAACGGTCACAACTTGGAGAAACCCGAGGACAAAAGCGGCCAGCACGGTACCGCTCCAACTGCCGATGCCACCAACCATGCAGACGGCCAGGGCAAAAATCAAGGTATTATAGCCGGCCTCAACGACGATGCTACCGAGGGGGAAAAGCATCAATGCCGCCAGCCCGGACAGGGCCGATCCCAAGGCCATCGCCAACGTCGCTGTCATGTCGGAATCAATGCCAAGCATCATGGCAGCCCGCTCGTCCTGGGCAATGCCACGCAAGGCACGGCCGGTGCGGGTAAATTTGGTAAAGGCCCAAACCGCTGCAAGCATCACCAAACCGACAGCCACTACCATCAGCCGCTGATAATCGACCGGCACATCAGCAATAAAAACTACCCCCTCCTTCACCACCGGCAGGGTAAAAGTGGTGCCTTTGAAACCGAGCCAGCGGAAGGTTTCAATCAAAGCCACTCCAATGGCATAGGTAGCGATAATCTCGTTCATATTCATGCCCCGGATGCGTTTCAGGATAAACTGGTAGATGACCACGCCAACCAGGGCCGCACAAGCCAGGGACAACAGGGCCGCTGGCAGAAAAGGCAGATTGAGCTTGTGCATCATGATCCAGGCCACAAACCCGGTAAAAACAAAGATGGCTCCATGGGCAAAATTGGGCAGGCGGCTGGTGCCGTACACCAAGGTGAAGCCAAAAGCAATCAGGATAAGTTTAAAACTGTTGACTATCCCGTAAATTAATATTTCCACCGCTAATCCCCAAGTTGGCCTGAGCCGGTTCTGCCGGAAAACAGGTTCATAACTTAATCCAGATCCAGCTTTACTTTGCACTTGTTGCAGGTTACCGCACCGCGGAAAACCTTATTGCCGCAATCGGGACAAATATAACGGGCCTCTTCAGCTTCAATAAATTTTTCCGTACCAACTTCCCGCCAGTACGGAACCGCCCGCAGGATGACCTTTTTACCAACATGCATCGGAAAGTCGTCAATATGCCGGCAAGGGAATTCATCACATTGGTAACATCCGGCATAACCTTTTTTCCCGGTGCAATCCTTGATTTCACAATGTTTGCAGTACATAAATACGTCCGCAGACATACAGCCGCCACACCGGATGTCTTCAATTGATAAATTTTCACTGCCCGGAAGGGTGCCTTTGCCGGGAATTCCTCCCTTGTAGAGATTTACCAACCGTTCCTTTAATTTATGATTATGATCTCGATGGGCAATATAAATGGCACAGACACCACAGTAAAGACCACAGGGTCCGAGCAAATCAGGATTAATTGCCATGGTTCCGTTTCCTTTTCGACCAATCACTTTTCGATGCAGGGACGCAGAGACCAAGTATGGTTCCACGTCCCTGCACCTTTAGGTTGCAAAAGCAGCATATCTCAACCTTGATCATACTCAACACCAAAGCTGTCGGCATAGATTACCGGGTCCCGGCGCCGGCTGGACGGTATTTCTCCTGAGGCTTTACCGACAAAAAGAAGGCCGATAATTTCATGGTCATCGGGAATAGAGAGTATTAGTTTGACGGCAGCCGGGTCAAAAAAGGTGAACCAGAGGGTCCCAAACCCCAGGGTGGTGGCGGCCAGCATCATGTTCTGCATACAGGCCGAACCGGCCTGGACACTGCCGAGCGGCTGGTTGAAATACTCCCCAAGACCACCTTTGCGCGGATCGACAACAACCGCGATGACCAGCGGGGCTTCTTCCATAAAATCGATACTGAAACCGCCGACCCAGCCGGGACCGCCCTGTTCAAGAACCGCCTGCTTGGCCTGTTCACCGGCCTGGCGCAGCTTTTTCCTGGCTTCGGGAGAAGTGATAACCACAAATGACCAAGGCTGCTGATTCAAGGGGTTGGGAGCCTGCTGGCCGGCTTTGATAATCATCATGACCTCGTCTGGCTCCAATGACTGCCCCGGTTGAAAAGAGCGGCAGCTCCGGCGTTCCTGCAATAAAAAAAAGAGGGTGGAATAATCCATGTCCATGACTCCTCTACTTCATCCAGGGCGGCAGCATGATATCTCCAGTCGCCCCGGCTTTGGGAAAAAATTGCACCCGTTTGCCATTTTGCCACTGAAACATACAGCCGGTCGCCCCTTTTTCCGGGTCGTCGGAGGGAATAATCTGGTGGTTTTTGGCAAACTTCATGCGTCCGTACACACCCATCAGGTCCTGGGCTTCCAGGGCCTTGATAACCGCATCGGCATCCAGGCTGCCGGCCTTTTCAATGGCCTCCTTCAACTGGTAAACCGCCATGTAGCTTGAAGAGGTTCCGTAACCCTCCGGCTCCAAACCCCATTTTTTCTGGTACGCATTCACAAACTTCATGGTCCAGGGCGTCATGGTTGACGGCACGTTGCCGCCGTTGACGGCATCGACTATCGTGTACTGGCAGTTTCCCTTGGTGGCTTCCCAGAAGTTAGGCTGTTCGGCCGCTGACATGAAACCCATCGGCACGCATTTCATGCGCATATTCTTCCACTGCTTCAATAAAATTGCTGATTCCGGCATATCCATCCAGATGAAAAGGACTTCCGCTTTCAGCCGTCTGGCCTTTAAAAGACCCATGGAAAAATCGGTCGCCCCGGTGGGATAAATTTCCTGGCCCAAGACCTCCCATTTGCCGGTACCTTTCAACAGTTTGGCAATAAACCCACCGGCCTTGCGGGCGTGAGCAACATCCTGAACCATGATAAAAGCTTTTGTCAGATCATGTTCACTGTTCAAACGATTAAAAACCTTGATCATGTCCTTGCCAATCGTAATAATCTCGGAAGAGTTGCGGAAACAATACTTATATTTATCATAGGCTTTTTCTATCCGCTTGTGATAGCCGGGGCTCAAAACCCCAGTGGTTACAATGGAGACTTTTTTATATTTGCTGAGCAGGTCCATAACCGCCATTGCCGCCTCTGAACGAACCGGACCGCCAACAATAAAATCCGCCTTTTTTTCAAGGATAAGCTTTTCAACCCCGAGCAAAGCTTCGCTGACTGGAACCCCGGGTTCAAGCGACCGGGTATCGATGACTTCAACCTTAAAAGGATGGGACGCACCCCCATAGGCAACCCCGCCAGCCTGGTTGATCTCGTCAACCGCCAGTTTAATGCCCCTTTCCGCATCCCAACCATAGAGAAAGGCCGTAGACAAGGGACAGCCCAAAACAATCGGTTTTCCGGCAGCGGCAGCGGCAGCGCCGGCTGTACCTGATGCACAGACAAACAACAAAATCATCACCAACCAGAGAAAATTTTTGCCAGTTCTCATCACCCACCTCCTGTAGCGTTATGCGTTGACTCCCCACATATAACCTTCACCCTGATCACGGATGAGCAAACACCATGCCATAAAATACTATTATATTATCATTCAACTTTACTATTTCCCCATATTCTCCGGCAACTGCCGGAGATTAAAGGAAATACGACATTACAAAAGACAGAAAAGCTCGACAAACCATAAAAACGTTCTACAGAAGAGCGGAAAAATCAGGAAATGCAAATGGATATAAATTTCCCAGGTGGAAAATTATTTTCCACCTGGGAAAATCATGCCGGCAAACGGCTTCAGCTGTCCTCAAAAGAGATATTCAATGACTTGATTTTATTTCTCAAAGTGGGCCGGGTAATACCCAGAATGCGGGCCGCCCGGGAGATGTTCCCTTGGCAACATTGAAGGACATGAGCGATGTGCTGAGCTTCAATTTCACTCAGGCTTTTCAATTGAAAAGATGCCGGACATCCAGCCTCTGGCTGACGCAGCAGATTGACAACACAGGATTCCAGCAGACATTTGTCTTTAGACAGAACCACCGCCCGGGTCAGAACGTTTTCCAACTCCCGAATATTGCCAGGCCAGTCATGCTCCAGAAGCCGATTGATGGCGGCCATTGAAATTCGTTGAATTTTCTTGCCGGTAGTGCGATTTATCTTTTTTATCAGGTACTCCACCAGCAGTGGAATATCTTCCTTGCGCTGGCGCAGCGGCGGGATATAAAGCTCAAAAACCTTGAGGCGAAAGTAGAGGTCTTCACGGAACTCCCCCCGTTTAACCATTTGTGCAAGATCACGATTGGTCGCCGCGATAATTCTGGCATTGAATTTTACCTTCTGATTTCCACCAACCCGTTCAAACTCCCGTTCCTGGATGAAACGCAGCAATTTGGCCTGCAAGTGGAGGGGAATTTCACTGATTTCATCGAGAAACAAGGTCCCGCCGCCGGCAATTTCAAGCTTGCCTTTCTTGGTCGCATCGGCTCCAGTGAAACTTCCCTGTTCATGGCCAAAAAGTTCACTTTCCAGCAGGTTTTCAACAATTGCGGAACAGTTAAGAGCAACAAAAGGTTCTCCGGCTGAGGAACTGTGATAGTGGATAGCCCTGGCCACCAATTCCTTGCCGGTGCCACTCTCGCCAACGACCAGAACCGTTGTTTTGACCTCAGAAAGCAGTCCGATAAGTTTAAAGATCTCTTTCATCTCATGGGAGCGGCCGACAATGGTATTTTCCTTAAACTCCTCATCCACAACTTTGATGGATTCAGTTTCCGGAAGGTCACTCAAGGCCTTGTCAATAAGCTGGTCGAGGGCATCAATATCAAGCGGTTTATGCAAATAGTCAAAAGCCCCCAACTTGATTGCCTGAACCGTAGTTTCCATCTCCTGGTATGCCGTAATAACCACAGTTCGGCAATCAATGCCTTCGTTTTTAAGCGACTCCAGCAGTTCCAGGCCGCTCATGCCGGGCAGGCGCAGATCGACAATGGCAACTTTCGGCCGGCGGAACTTAATCAAGGCAAGTCCGGTTTCACCGTTGTCAGCTGTAGAAACCCCATAACCTTTCTCCCGAAAATAGAGTTCCAGGCTTTCCAGCAGCTCCAGGTTGTCGTCAACGACAACTATTTCAATTCTTTTTGCCACGGCAATTCCACCGTAAAAGTTGTGCCCTGATGAAGCTTGCTTTCAACTTTGATCAAACCGCCATGCTGATCAATCACCCTGGCAACATTGCTGAGACCAAGGCCGATGCCATTTCTCCTGGTACTGTAAAAAGGATGGAAAATCTGTCCCAGTTCATCCTCCCCCATGCCGCAGCCATTGTCTGTGACCACAATTTCCACCATTCCCTTGTCGACATCGGCATGCGGCCGGAAACAGGTGGAAATGGTCAGCTTTCTGTCCGAAGTGTCATGCAGGGCTTCTATGGCATTGTTGATCAGGTTGTTAAAAACAATATCCATGCTTTTATCATCCACTTTCAGTTCTGGCACGGTTTCATCAAGTTCAACTTGCACGAAAATGGATTCAGCGGTCAGCACGCTGTCAAACCTCTGGACAGCCTCACTCAGCAAAGCATTCACATCATGCCAGTGCGGACTGATTTCCAACGACCGGGAAAAAAGGAGGGTATCCCGTAAAAGTTGGTCCAGCTTGTCAATATCACGCAGGATAATTTCCATGCGCCGGGTGTCATTTTCAACCAGGGTGAGTTTTCTTTGCAGAATTCTGATATTAACTTTTATTGAGGAGAGTGAATTTCTGATTTCATGGGCAAAAACCGTGGCCATCCGCCCGATCACCAA
This sequence comes from bacterium, assembly GCA_029940125.1. Classification (GTDB taxonomy): domain Bacteria; phylum Desulfobacterota; class Anaeroferrophillalia; order Anaeroferrophillales; family Anaeroferrophillaceae; genus DQWO01. The sequence continues at coordinate 7,301 of JAOZRP010000018.1, read as the reverse complement.
CAACCGTTCATGCTCTAGTTCCCGGCGCACTGATTCACGGCGCTCGACAATATCACGGCAAACTCCTGCCAAAGCCGGCAAACCATCATAACAAACCCGATTGATTTTAATCTCAACCGGAAAGCGGATGCTGTCAATACTGACCGCTTCAGTCTCAAAAACCACATGGTCAGTAGATTCCGGAAATTGATCCTCAATCCCGGCAAAAAAAGTACCATAGTCTTCCCCCACCAGGGACTCGGATTCCCGCCCCAGCATTGCTCCGAGAGCCCGGTTGGCAAAGATAAAACGGCCATCCCGACAAACAAAATAACCGTCGCTGATATCTTCCACCAGGGTTCGATAGCGTTTCTCGGAATTGTGCAGTTCTTCGGTTCTTTTCTCAACATTTTCTTCAAGGCTTTCCAGAAGACTCTGCATTTCCTCTTCATGCTTGCCCTGAAAATATTCACTGAAACGGTTGATCGTTACATCCACTGAGTTATTGACCGCAAGCAGGGCATTGCTCAAATCCTCCCCTTGGAAAAACAACGGCAGCTGATGGAGCATGATAGTCCTGAAAAGGCCAAAAGCCTTCTGGACTTCGGAGAGGGAAAATCCACGTTCCAAGCGCATTTTGGTGATAAAAACAATAAACTCCTCGATCGGCTGCCAGTCATGGTTGCAGATTACCGAATAATTGCCGTCAAAAGCCCGAGCCACGGTCTGGCGCAATTCCGACAGGTTGCGCTGGCGGTAGTGGTCACTGATCGTGCGGCTCAACTGCTGCACCCAGACATCAATAATGTCGTCGCGCTTATCCTTGAGAAAGATACAAAGGTTCATAAAATAACCCGTCGTCTGCCTTTCACTTGATTGTTTCCAGCACCAGGCGATAGACATCCTTTTTCCGCCAGCCGGGGAATTCAGCCTGCAGAACCTCAACCAGGTTCCTGGTGGACGTCTCCCCACTTTGCTTTAGTTCCCACAGCCGCTGTTCCAGCTCTTCCGCCCCGGCAACGGCCTCCCGCTGGTCGCTTTTCGACCACCCGGCAATCAACAGGGTAATTTCACCCCGCCAGCGACGATCACCTTCACGGGCAATAACCTCCTCAACCGGTCCCCGAATGTATTCTTCATGGATCTTGGTCAGCTCGCGGGCGATGCAGATCTGTCGATTGCCCAAAATTTTCGCTACCGCCGCCAGGGTTGACGTCAGCCGCCGGGGGGATTCGTACAGGATCATCGTCGCCGGCACCCGGGCCAGATCGGCCAATCGGCGGTCACGGGCAGTTTTCCTGGCCGGCAGGAAGCCGACAAAATAATACTCGTTCATCGGCAGGCCCGAAGCCGCCAGCGCGGTAATGGCCGCACAGGGACCGGGCAGGGAAACCAGAGGAATGCCGGCGTCAATCGCCGCCCTGATCAGGGCAAAGCCGGGATCGGAAATACCGGGAGTCCCCGCTTCCGAAACCAGACCGAGGCTCAGGCCGCTTTTTAACTGCTGCACCAGGGAAGTCACCCGGCCAGTGGTACTGTATTCATGGAAGGAAACCAGAGGGGTGTCAATGCCAAAATGGGCAAACAGCTTGCGAGCCGTGCGGGTGTCTTCCGCCGCCACCCGGTCAACCCGTTTAAGCGTTTCCAAGGACCTGGACGTCAGGTCGCCCAGATTGCCGATAGGGGTGGGAATAATGTAGAGGGTACCGGGATGAGCATCAAGCATCAAGGTCAATTCAACAACCGCTGTATCCGGTCTTTCAACCGCAGTTGATAAAGAATCTCCGCCAGCTCGGGGTCCTTCACATGGCGGCAGATTTCCTTCTTTATTTGTTTCTTCTCCCGTTCACCAACCAGGCGGGGGGGGCGGCTCCCTTCCCTTGGTTCCGAACCAGGTTCCTTGACTTCTTCAATCTCGCCCAGCTCAAAATGGAGGTGAGTGATAAAAATTTTGCCGGCCGCAATATCATTGAAGCGATCGATGATCCGGTCCTGGAAAAAATAAAGCTGGTGCATCCAGGCGTGATTAACCACCTTGACATGCAATGTTTTTCGTTTGATGAACAGCGGCTGGCACTTTTTCACCAGCTGCGGCCCCACCACCTCCGGCCAGCGGTCAAAGAGCTGGTAGAGAGCCATTTTTTTCTGCAGGCGGTACTTGTCAACGACCCCCGGCAGCAGCTCGCCAATAAAACCGCCTTTGCCACCCCGCCGCGCGTCAATTTTTTTCGCCATTGCCACCTTGCCAACAACCCGAAAGTTCCCTCAATCAATCCAGCCGCGGAAAGAGTGATTTGCCTTTCTCCACCACCGTCCCGGGCGGCATTTGCCCCCAGGAAAAAATCTCGGCACCCCGGGAAAAATGTTCCATGGTCAAACCCAGCTGCCGCATCATTTCGCCGGCCCGCTCCGGCATGAACGGCAGGAGATAGGCCGTGATCAGCCTGAGCGCCTCGGCAATGCAGTACAGCACCTGATCCAGCTCACCGGCCTTCGCTTCATCCTTGGCCAGCTGCCAGGGCGCCTGCTGGTCAATAAACTTGTTGCCCTTGACCACCAGCCTCCAGATGGCCTGCAGCACCTTCGAAAAAGCCAGGTCCTCCATACCGGTGGAAACCTCGGCAAAAATTTCAGCAGCCAGCCGGGAAAATTCTTCATACCGTTGATCAGCAGGGTCCGGAACCGGCACCTTCCCCTGGCGGTACTTGCCGATCATGGCGATGGAACGGCTGAAAAGATTCCCCAGGTCATTGGCCAGATCGCTGTTCAACCGGCCTTTCATCGCCGCCCGGGAAAAGTCCCCGTCCAGGCCGAAAGGCACTTCACGCAAAAGAAAATAACGGAAGGAGTCCACCCCGTATTCATCGGCAACCGCCACCGGATCGACCACATTTCCCCGGGATTTGGACATTTTCTCCCCTTCAACCGTCCACCATCCATGGGCAAACACCTTGCGGGGCAGGGGGAGGCCGGCGGCAAAGAGAAAGGTCGGCCAGTACACGGCATGGAAGCGCAGGATATCCTTGCCGATCAAGTGAATGTCGGCCGGCCACACTTGGGAAAAACGGTCGCCGTCAGGGTAGCCGGCGGCGGTAAGATAGTTGATCAGGGCGTCAAACCAGACGTAAATAACATGCTTGTCATCGCCGGGAACCGGGATGCCCCAGCTGAAACTGGTTCGGCTGATGCTCAAATCGCGCAGCTCCTCCCTGATAAAGCTCAAAATTTCATTGCGTTTGGCTGGAGGCTGAATAAAATCAGGGTGTTCTTCAATGTAGGCCAGCAGCCGTTCCCGGTACCGGGACATGCGGAAAAAATAGCTTTCTTCCTTTACCCGCTCCGCCGGTCGGCCGCACTCGGGACAGTTCCCATCTTCCAGCTGGTTGACCGTCCAGAAGGTTTCGCAGGGAATGCAGTACCAGTCCTCGTACGTCCCCAGGTAAATATCGCCGTTTTCTCGCACCTTTTCAAAAAAGGCGGTCACCGACCGGGCATGGCGTTCCTCGGTCGTGCGGATAAAGTCATCATGGGAAATGTTCAAAACCTGCCAGAGGTGCTGAAACCTTTCCACCACCTCGTCCACCAGTTCCTGGGAGCTCATGCCCCGCTGCTCGGCGGTTTTTTCGATTTTCATGCCGTGTTCGTCGGTCCCGGTGAGGAAAAACACCTGACGGCCCAGCAGGCGCTGGTAGCGGGCCACCACGTCGGCGGCCACCGTCGTGTAGGCGTGGCCGATATGGGGAACATCATTGACGTAATAAATGGGAGTGGTTATGTAGAAAACCTCTGTAGAGGAAGACACGTTCATGGCTTTAATTCCCTTTCTGTTTTTTCTCCGCCGCCGAGCGCCGGTTTTTCCGCATCTGCAGGTAGTTTTCATACTCATAACCAAGGCAGCACATCAGCCGGCCGCACAAACCGGATATTTTGACCGGGTTGAGGGCCAGTCCCTGCTCCTTGGCCATTTTTACTGTTACCGGGTCAAAGTCAACCAGGAAAGAGGCGCAGCACAGCTCCCGGCCGCAGACGCCGACGCCGCCGACCATTCCGGCCGCGTCGCGAATGCCGATCTGCCTCATTTCAATGCGGACATGCAGCTGATGGGCAAGGTTTCTGACCAGTTCGCGGAAGTCAACCCGGTTTTCAGCCATGAAATAGAAGATGGCCTTGCTGCCGTCATGGAGATACTCCACTCGAATCAGCTTCATCGCCATCTGCAGTTCGTCAATGAGGCTGTTGCAAACCCTGAAGGCCTCTTTTTCCTTGATTTTATTTTCTTCCAGTCGTTTATAATCGTCCTCCCGGGCCTTGTGAATCACCTTTTTCATCGATTTTTTATGCGCCAGGAGTTTTTTGGGCAGTTCGTTGGTCGGCAGGACCTTAACCGTACCAATATTGACCCCCCGCTCGGTTTCAACCACGACGTCATCGCCGATTTCCAGTGACAAAGCCCCGGCTTCAAAATAAAAAATCTTTTTTGAGCCCCGGATACTTATGCCTGCATACCTTTTCACATCATTCCTCGAAAAACAGATAAAAATTATCCTTTTCTCTACCTTCTGGCTACCAGCTTCATCAACAGAGCTTCCAGTGCCAGCCTGATATTTATATTGAAAAGGAGACGACTTTGCAAGCGATTTAGCTCTTCCAGCAGGGAAAGAAGTTCTGTCGCCGAGCGGCCGGCGGCAAAACCCTGCAGCAGTTCTGCCAGATCGGGATGAAACAAATTGCATTGACCACCCCCGGCAGGATCCATCGTCAAAACCAAAGCATCGCGAAAAAACGTTTCCAAAAGATACAAGGTCATGTCAATGCGCTCTGCATCCCTGCCAACTTCTTCCGCCAGTGCGAAAACATCTTCATACGATTCAGGCGTCAAAGCGCCGATCCTGGACAAAAAGTCATCACGCCAGGACAGGTTGTCCGTATCCAGGAAATACCTTGCCCTGGAAATGCTGCCGCCGCTCAAAGCCACCGCCTTTTCCACCAGCCGAGCCTCAGCTCCGGTTCCCTGGCGGGAGAGTATTTCTTTCAAAGCCACTCGGCTCAAGGGTTTGAACATAACCGTAATGCAGCGGGAAAGGATGGTCGGCAGCAGCTGCTGCTGCCGATGGGTCACCAGCAGAAAAATGGTCTGCGCCGGCGGTTCTTCCAGGGTTTTCAGCAGGGCATTGGCCGCGGCCCCGTTCAACAGGTGGGCATCGTTGATGATCACCACCTTGAATCGGCCGCTCAGGGGAGCAAAACCCAGATAATGATGAATCTCTCGAACCTGGTCGATTTTAATCTGGTTCTTTTCAGCTTCCACCAGGAGAACGTCAGGATGCACCCGCCTGGCAATCTGCCGGCAGTCAGGACAGGTGCCGCAGGCATCGGCAGCGGCGGACTGGCGGCAATTGACCACCTGGGCCAGCTGGTAGGCGGTAAAGCATTTGCCCACTCCTTCCATGCCGGCCAGCAGCAGGGCCGCCGGCACTTTTCCCGACCCGGCCATGGACGCCAGCTGATTTACGGCCTGCTGCTGCCCGATCACCTCAGCGAACGACATACAACGCCTCTAAAACCTCTCTGATCTGCCGGTGAATGTTCTCAACATCGCGGGTGGCATCCAGGACGACAATGCGTTCGGGATGCTGCCGAGCCAAAAGCAAAAAACCTTCCCGGATCTGCTGGTGAAAAGCCATGTCAAGCTGTTCAAACCGATCCTCACATCCCCGGCTGCCGTCGGTCAGGTTGCGCTTCCTGGCCCGCTGCAGGCCAATTTCCGGCGGGCAGTCCAGCAAAAATGTCCGCCGGGGACAAAGCCCGCCGGTAACCAGTTCGTTCATTCTGTCAATCAAGTCCAGATCACCATCGCGGGCATATCCCTGATACACCCAGGTTGAATCAATATAGCGATCGACCAGGACCAGGAAACCCTGCTCCAGGTGCGGCTGAATGATTTTTCGCACGTGTTCCCGGCGATCAGCAAGATAAAGAAGGAGTTCAGTCATGGTTTCCGGCGCAAAATCGGGGGACAGAAGCAGGCGGCGAAGCTCTCGACCCATTGCCGTCGCCCCGGGCTCCCTGGAAAGCAAAACCTTAAGGTCCTGCTCATCCAGGAATGCCGCCGCCAGCTTTGCCTGAGTCGACTTTCCGCAGCCTTCGATCCCTTCAAATGAAATCAAATCGCCGGATACTTCCTTCATGACATAAACACCCACTTCCTTATCGCCACCGGCCAATCAGCAGGGGAGGGTCTCCCCTCCCCCGGCGATAATTTTCCCGAGCGGTCGCTTGAATTCACCACCATCAATGGTTCCCTTCCCGCAACCGGTCGCGGATCTTCAGAATGGTGCTGACGTACAGTTTGCTGTGGTTATAGGACCAGATCACTTTTTCCTCTTTCTTCGGCGTCATCTTTCCCCGCCAGCCATGCCGACGCAGATAATTCATCACGCTGGCGGCGGCATCCTGGTACAAATAGAGATCAATGCGGCCGTCACCATTGCCGTCAACGGCATAGGCAAGAAAGCTGGTGGGGATAAACTGGGGAATGCCGAAGGCACCGGCCCAGGATCCTTTCAAATGGACGATGTCCACCTTGTCGCGCATCTTCAGCAGCGCTTTCAACTGGCCATAGGCCCAGGAGGATTTTCGCGCCGCCCGGCCGGCAAGCCACTGGTAGTCCATGTCCGGATATTGTTTTTTCAGCAGGCTGTAGGTCTGACGCAGCAGGGGCTCCCGGTCACACAGGGAAAGGGAAACAAAGACCCGCAGCAGGGGATATTTGCCGCCATTGGTGCCATAATGGGACTCAACCAGGAAAATAGCGGCCACCAGTTCCTTGGGAACGGCAAACCTTTCTTCCATTTTCTCCAGCCAGGACAGGTTGCTTTTCAGAAATTCACGGGCGAGAGTCAAAGGCTTCGGCCGCAGGAAATAATCATAGGAAGCCTGTCTTTCCACCTGCTTCAAATTTTTAGCCACGATTGCCGGATCGGCAGTCAAACCGGGAACCCGCAGGAAACGCTCAACCACCTGTGGATCAACGTCCTTTTCTCTTGCCAGGCGATCGGCAAGCACCGACGCCGGCACGGATTTGTAAGCTTGAACCGTGACCGGGGCAGACAGGAAAAGAAACGATAAAACTATCAGGAAAGTACCGAGCCGCAGGGGAAATTGCCGGCAAGAAAGTTTTTTCATGGGAAAATCAACATTCAAGGTCAAGGAAACCGGAAATAGAACCGACATAAACTATGGCAACCTAACAAGATTGCGAAAAAAAATCCATAAAATACTTGAACATAGCCATTTGATTTGTTATCTGCATATAAAGATAT
>JAOZRP010000258.1 GCA_029940125.1 bacterium | reverse complement strand
GAGTTGCTGGAACTTGCCTATGGTAAAGGTTTGCCTAAGAAACAACGGAGAGAAGGGCCGTTTCCAGTCTATGGATCAGGTGGAATCAATGGTTTTCACAATGAATTTTTGGTTCAGGGGCCAGGAATCATAGTAGGCCGAAAAGGAACTGTTGGATCAGTGTACTGGGAGGAAGACAACTTTTTCCCAATAGACACGGTTTTCTTTGTAAAACTAAAAAGTGACCTGCCAATGTATTGGGTCTTTTTAAAATTGTCCGCTATGGACATTCAAAAATTGGGTGCCGATTCGGCAGTTCCTGGCGTAAATAGAAATACAGTACATGCCCAGAAATGGGTTGTACCCAATGCATTAGCACTAGACTTATTTCAGAAAATCATTAGTGGCTTTTTATCTCAGATGAGAGAAAATAGGCGAGAAATCAACATTCTCTCATATCTCCGCGACACCCTCCTCCCAAAACTCATTTCCGGAGAACTACGCGTGCCCGATGTGGAAAAACTTGTGGAGGGCACAGTATGAATCTCCTTAACCCTATCCTGGTTTTCCATGCTGCCCAGGGTTTGCTTCCCTACCACGGATTAAGAATGGATGAGCTGGAAATTTCCGCATACTGGGAGGTTCTAGAATGACCGGCATGACCGAGAATGACCTGGAACAAAGCACCCTGACTTGGCTTGAAACTCTCGGCTACGAAATAAAATATGGCCCGGACATCGCTTTTGACGGGCCATCCCCCGAACGCAGCGCGGCAGCCAACTATGCTGATGTTGTCCTCGTTGGCCGGCTGCAGGAATCGTTGGAACGGATCAATCCCGATCTTCCCTTTACGGCCATCGAAGAAGCTGTCCGAAAAATCATACTTCCCGAAAGCCCATCGCTAATTGAAAACAACCGTACATTTCAGCGGATGCTCACCGAGGGGGTGGACGTCTCATGGATGGGTACGGATGGCGAAAAATACGGCAAAATATGGCTGGTTGATTTGGCGTCCCCCAGCAACAACAACTGGCTTGCCGTCAATCAGTTCACCGTTGTTGAAAACAAACGTGAACGACGTCCTGATGTGGTGTTATTCGTCAATGGTCTGCCGCTGACCGTTATTGAATTAAAAAACCCGGCAGATGAAAATGCAACTATTCGCCACGCCTTTAACCAGCTGCAAACCTACAAAGAACAGATCCCTTCTCTTTTCGTTTACAATGAGCTCCTCATTATTTCCGACGGCATGCAGGCCCGCTCTGGAACCCTGACTTCTGGATGGGATCGATTCATGCCATGGCGGACCATCGATGGAACCGACCTCTACCGCGAACCGGGCAACGAAAAACAAACCGATGGCATAGTCCAACCCGGATTGGAAACCTTGCTCAAAGGGATATTTGACCCAAAATGGTTCCTCGATTTTTGTCTCAATTTCATAACTTTTGAAGATGACGGCGGTGACACAACCTCTCTTGCTAAAAAGGCTGCGGGTTATCATCAATATCACGCCGTCAACAAAGCAGTGGAATATACCCTGTCAGCCTGTGGCATAGAAGCACCGGCATATCTGCAGTACGGCCGTTTTCTGGAAGCCCAGGCCGCAGATCCTTTCAGGACGCGTGAACTTTCAAGAGAATACGGAACCAAACGTGAGTTTGGCGACAAGCGCATCGGCGTCGTATGGCACACCCAGGGATCAGGCAAAAGCCTGTCGATGATGTTCTATGCCAGCAAAGTGATTCGTCACCCGTACATGGAAAATCCGACGGTGTTGGTAATTACTGACCGTAATGATCTCGATGATCAACTTTTCGGCACCTTTTCCAACAACAGTGAGCTGCTGCGTCAGACACCCATACAAGCAAACACCCGTGCGCACCTGCGGGACCTGCTCCAAGTTGCATCCGGTGGCGTGATTTTCACGACCATTCAGAAATTTTTTCCAGAAAATAAAGGGGATGACTATCCAATTTTGAGCAAACGACGCAATATTGTTGTGATTGCCGATGAGGCCCATCGCAGCCAATACGACTTTATTGACGGGTTTGCCCGCCACATGCATGACGCCTTACCGAATGCATCGTTTATTGGCTTTACGGGTACCCCCATTGAAAATACCGACAAGAGCACACCAGCTGTGTTTGGTAACTACATCGATAAATATGACATCCTTCGCGCGGTGGAAGATGGGGCTACCGTTCCCATTTACTATGAAAGCCGCTTGGCCCGCATTGAATTAGATGAAGCTGAAAAACCAACTATTGATCCCGAATTCGATGAAATTACCGAGGGCGAGGAAGAAGAAAGCCTCAAACAGCGGATGCGGAACAAGTGGGCGTCATTAGAAGCCATGGTTGGAACCGAAAAGCGTATCGGACTGGTGGCCGCCGACCTGGTAGAACATTTCGAAATGCGGCAAGAGGCAATGGATGGGAAAGCCCTGATTGTCTGTATGAGTCGGCGCATCTGTGTGGATATGTACAACGCCATTGTCAAGCTGCGTCCGGATTGGCACAACAACGATGATGCCAAGGGCTGCATTAAAATTGTCATGTCAGGATCTGCATCCGATGAATTGAGCTGGCAACCACACATCCGCACAAAAAAGGCCCGTGAGCTCCTTGCCAAGCGTTTTAAAAATCCAGATGATGAACTGAAATTGGTCATTGTCCGTGATATGTGGCTAACCGGATTTGATTGTCCGAGCATGCATACCATGTATCTGGACAAACCTATGGGAGGTCACAACCTGATGCAGACCATCGCCCGCGTAAATCGGGTATTCCGGGACAAGCCCGGTGGTCTCGTGGTTGACTATCTTGGGCTTGCTGACGCGCTCAAATCAGCTTTACACACTTATACCACCAGTGGTGGTAAAGGTAAGGCGACCATCGCCATTGACGAAGCCGTTGCAATTATGCTGGAAAAATATGAGATTATCCAAGATATGTTCCATGGTTTTGATTATACTTTTATCATCAAAATGCCGGCCGCACAGCGGATGGGCGGTATCGCCCAGGCAATGGAATTCATCCTGGGGCTTGAAGATGGAAAGAAACGATATCTCAAGGCAGTGACCGCTTTATCAAAAGCTTTCGCCCTTGCGGTTCCTGAAACCAGAGCATTGGCTATCCGGGATGAAGTGGGATTATTTCAAGAAATCCGTGCAAGCCTCGTCAAAGCAACAATTTCCGATCCCGGAAAATCTCCTTTGGAAGTAGAGACAGCAATTCGCCAACTCGTATCGCGTGCGGTATCCTCAACCGAGGTGGTGGATATCTTCGCGGCGGCCGGCCTCGATAAACCAGACATTTCCATTCTTTCCGATGAATTCCTCGCCGAAGTACAGCAGCTTCCGCAGAAAAACCTCGCCCTTGAGTTGCTCAAGAAGCTGATCAACGATGAAATTAACACGAGGATGCGGAAGAATGTCGTCCAGGCACGCTCATTTGCAGAAATGCTGGAAGAGGCCATCAACAAATACCAGAATCGTGCCATTGAGGCGGCGGAAGTTATTGAAGAGCTTATCAAGCTTGCCAAAGAAATGCAAAAAGCTAGAAAACGTGGTGATGACCTGGGACTCAATGACGATGAAATCGCTTTCTACGATGCGCTTGAAGTCAATGACAGCGCGGTAAAAATTCTTGGTGATGCTACCCTGAAATTAATTGCCCAGGAATTAGTAAAATCAGTTAAAAAAAGCATCTCCGTTGACTGGACAAAGCGGGAAAACGCTCGTGCTCAAATCAGGGTCATGGTGAAACGAATCTTGCGAAAATACGGATATCCGCCGGATATGCAGGCCAAAGCGACGGAGCTGGTGCTGGAACAGGCGACAGTGCTTTGTAAGGAGTGGAGTACATGAGTGGATTTGAGCCCAAATTTTCCATTACAAACCGAATGACCGCCGCAATTACCCAGATCGAGCGGGCGCGGGGTTTTCTGGAAGCAGCACAGTTAT
>JAOZRP010000257.1 GCA_029940125.1 bacterium | reverse complement strand
TTTTTGTACCCCTCAAGGGGGTACTGAAAAGAGTGACAGCTTTTCAGGCGTAAGGCACTAATTTTGAAAAAAATTGACGGAAATCGGCACATCTGGTACACAATACTTGTCCGGCAGCAAAGATTATTTCGCTCCATCCGGGAACTGAAGTTCCCAGGGTGAAGACGACAAAAAGCAAACAGCGGCTTTGAGCTTATGACTGAACAACAACTGGCCACCGCACTGGCCAACCATAAATATCAACCGCTTTTTTTCCCGGGGGGAGTCCGGGCCGCGGTTCTCTGCCCCCTCTTCATCCACGAAGACGAGGCGCATCTTCTTTTGATCAAACGCAGCCAGGAACTGAGACATCACAAGGGGGAAATTTCCTTTCCCGGCGGGGTAAAAGATGGTCACGACAATTCCCTGCTGGACACCTGTCTGCGAGAAACCGAGGAAGAAGTGGGAATCCGGTCAGAAGACATAACCATCATCGGTCGGCTTGACGAAGTGAACACCACGACCGGCTTCCTGGTTTCACCCTTCCTGGGCCTGATACCCCATCCCTATCCGTTTCAGCTTAATTCGGGGGAAGTCGAACATTTGATCACGGTGCCCATCGCCAAATTTGCTGATACTTCCTGTCAATATGAATTTTACTATTTCAATGGCCGACGCCTCATCCCACTGATCGCCTATCGTATCGACAACCAGATAATCTGGGGCGCAACGGCGCGGGTTATTGAAAAATTAGTGGCCATGCTCCGGAAATGTCAGCTCCTGACGGGAGCCGCATGAGCATGGAAAGGGCAGGTGCGCCCCCATATCTGATCCCATCCACAATCGGAAAAAGGAGTAACTGCATGCCGAAAGTACGTCATCAATATTGCTGTCTTTTTATTCTTGTTCTCGGGATTCTACTTTCATTGCCCGTCAATGGCGCAACAGCCGCGGAACCATTCAGACAATACGTCTCTGACACCCTGCGGGTGATTCCAGTCAGGGCCGGTCGGGGCCGGGAATATAAAATAATGACCTTTCTGCCGCCGGGCGCCGCGGTGATGAACTTCGCCGAGGAGGATGAAGAATGGGCCCGAATCAGTTACGGCGCCAACAAGGAAGGCTGGATCTTGCGCCGCTACCTGACCAACCGGAAACCTGCCTCCCTCCTGCTGGCAACGGCTCAGAAACAGGTTGAGGAGCTCAAAAAGAAGGTTGACTCCCTCAGCACGACCAACCAGGAATACCGCCGCGGCAATACCAACCTGCTGCTGGAAGTAAAAAAATTAACCAAGAAAATAAAGGTGCTGACCCATGACTACAACACCTTGAAAAACGATTCCGCCCAGTTCCTGGAATTAAAGGAAAAGCATGACACCCTGCTGAAAAAATACCAGGAGATCAAGACTGCCTACGACAACCTGAGCAACAACCAGGACCTGCTTAAACGATCTTACACCATCAAATGGTTTTTGTCCGGCGCCGGCGTCATCCTGATCGGCATTTTCATCGGTATGTCCATCCAGGCGCTGCGCAATCGCCGCCGTCGTTCGGAAGGATTGAGACTGCGATGAACAAAAAAAATGAAGCCATCTATCTTGGCAATGAAGCGATTGCCCGCGGCCTGCTGGAAAGCGGCTGTGGTTTTGTCTACTCCTATCCGGGCACCCCGGCCTCGGAAATCCTGCCCAGCTTTATCACCCAGGCCGGACGGGAAGGGCAGAAGGTGTACGGCCGCTGGACCCTCAACGAGAAAATCGCCATGGAAGCGGCCCTGACCGTGGCCGCAACCGGTCTGCGCAGCGCGGCGGTCATGAAGCAGGTGGGACTGAACGTCGCCGCCGACCCGCTGATGAGCGGTGCCTACATCGGCGTCGACGGCGGCATGATCGTGGTTTCGGCCGACGATCCGGGCCCCTACAGTTCACAGACGGAACAGGACAGCCGTTTTTTTGCCATGCTGGCCAAAATTCCGGTTTTTGATCCTTCCAGCCCGGCTGACGCCAGGACCATGGTGGCCAGGGCCTTTTCGCTTTCCGAAAAACTGCAGCTGCCGGTGATGGTGCGGCCCACGTCCACCCTCTGTCACGCCCGCCAGAACATGTCACCGGAACCACTGCCACATATCGACAGCACGCCCCGCTTCAACAAGGAGCCCTCCCGCTGGGCGGCCACCCCACGGCATCGTTTCGTCCTGCACCAGAAACTGAACCGGAAGCTGGAGCAGATTCGCCAGGACTCCCAATTTTCCTTTTATGACGGCAGCCGCGACAACCGGCAGCGGCTTGCCATTGTCGCCTCGGGGTTTGCCTGGAGCATGACTGCCGATCTTATCGCCGACAACCGGGAGCTGCAAAATCTCTGCTGCCTGTTGAAAGTAGACCTTCCCTTTCCCCTGCATCAGCCTTCCGTCGACCGGCTCCTGGCTGATTTTAGCCACATTCTGGTCATCGAAGAAACCTACCCGGTCATTGAACATCAGTTCGGCCGCCGGGACCGGGTTTCCGGCCGCCTCGATCAGCTCATTCCCGGGGCCGGAGAACTGACCCCCCAGCTGGTGGAAACGGTCATCCATCGCTATCTCGACCGGCTGCCGCCGGCCAGGCCGGAAAAAGCCACCAATGTCAGACCCCGCCGGCCCCGGCTCTGCCCGGGCTGCCCGCACCGGTCAAGCTTCTACGCCCTGAAAACCGTCCTCAAGGACGGCATTTACACCGGCGACATCGGCTGCTACACCCTGGGCCTGAATCTCAATGCCCTGGACACCTGCCTGTGCATGGGGGCCTCCATCACCCAGGCGTCGGCCATGTACCAGGCCTTCGCCAACCGGGGAAGCGGCATCCCTCCCATCGCCGCCATCATTGGCGACTCAACGTTCTACCACTCGGGGATTCCGGCTCTGATCAACGCCCGGATGGAAAACAGCCGTTTTGTCCTTTTGCTGCTGGACAATGAAACCACGGCCATGACCGGCAACCAGCCAACCCCGGCATCCGGCATCCTGGCCGACGGCAGCCAGGGCCTGGGCCTGCCGCTGGAAAAGATCATCCAGGGTACCGGCATTGCCTGGATAAAGGTTGTCGACCCTTATGACCCGCCACGACTGCGGGAAACGCTGGAAGCGGCCCAGGAATTTGTCCAGGCGGAAGACGGCGGCATCGCCGTGGTTATCGCCCGGCATCCCTGCATGATGGATGCTGAGGCCCGCCGGCGGGCCCGGCGGTTCGCAACCGTGAGCGTTACCGATGAATGCACCGGCTGCGATACCTGCATCGACAGCTACGAATGCCCGGCGCTGGAAAAAGATGAAGAAACCGACACCGTAAGGATTGACGCGCTTACCTGTGTCGGCTGTGGTTTGTGCATCGACATCTGCCCCTTCGGGGCGATTGTCGGCCAATAGGAAAAGGAAAAAGATGAGAAAGGTAAAAATTATTATTGCCGGAGTCGGGGGGCAGGGGGTGGTCTTTCTTTCCCGTCTGCTGGCGGAAGCAGCCGTCCAGGCTGGAGAGCCGCTGATTTCCTATGAAAGCCACGGCATGGCCATGCGCGGCGGTTCAGTCAGCTGCCACCTGAAAATCGGGGGGTTCCAATCACCGCTCATCGCCGCTGGGGAGGCGGATGTGCTGTTGCTGCTGGCCGCCGAAGAACTGCCCCACGTCCAGCACCTGCTGAAGGATGACGGCCGGTTGTTTGTCAACGGGGAAGAAGCGGGAAAAGATGGCGGAAAAGGCCAAATCTCCCTGGTTCCGGCCAGCGCCATGGCGCTGGAGCACAACCTGCCCCGGGCGGTCAACCTGATTGTGGCCGGTTTTGCCGCCGCCCACTCCGATTTTCCCTATTCAGTCGACCAGCTGCGAGCCGCCCTGGAAAAAATGCCGGCCAAGGAAACAATAAGGGCGGCTAATATCGCCGCCCTTGAGCTGGGGTGCCAGGTAGGTCTTTAAAAGCAGTTCCTTGGTTCTTCACAAAGCTGAC
>JAOZRP010000256.1 GCA_029940125.1 bacterium | reverse complement strand
CGCTGGATGAGAAGTTGAGCAATCGCATTGATGCGGTTGATGAAAAACTAAGCAATCGTATTGATAAAGTGGGTGAAAGTCTGGGAGCCCGCATCGACGCGGTAGCAGCCGATCTCAAGGCTCATCGCGCCGATACCGAGGTGCACCATGGCATCTACCGGGTGCAGGAACCAACGTAAAGGAAGAAGGGTCAAAATGGGGGGTCAAATCTTTATCGTTGACATTTCTTGAAAAATGTCAACGATAAAGATTTGACCCCCCATACATTTAAGGTATGGAAAAACTGATTCAACTGCTTACCGAGGCCCGGGAACTTTACCGGGAGATGGAAACCGCCGGTCGGCTGCTGGCAAAAACCCCGGCAGCCAAGTGGAGCCGGGAAACCTTGCGGCAATTCCAGCAGCGGCGACAGGAACTTTTTGCCGCCCTGGAAAAGGTCAACCAGGGTATCAACACCGCCATTCACCGGCAGTTTCCCACCGCGGACAGCGTACCGCCGGAAATCCAGGCCCTGGTCCAGGAACACCTGGAACTCATTGAACTCATCCAGGAAAGCGACCGCCAGCTCCTCGAGCGCAGTCATGACCTCCAGCAGCAGCTGGCCCCGCTGCTGAAAAATATCAATGCCCACCGGGAACTTTTCAAGGAATACCAGCCTGACAGCGAAAAAAATCCCCCGCCGCCCCGCTTCTTCAAAGCTACTATCTAAATTGTAGATTCAAGTATTCGGCAGGATCACCAGCATGGGCAGTTCCACCGCCTGATAGCCATTTCCGGCAAGGTAGCGTAAATTTTCCGTTTCACTCATCATCGGCACCATTTTTTCGCTGCCGTCCAACAGATGAAAAATTCCTTCCTTGGCAGCCGTTTCGTCAAAGGGGTGCAGCCAACCGGCCTTGAAATACACCTCATTGGTCAACACCAGACGGCAGCGGCCGACAAACCGCCGCCGAAGAAGGATTTCAGACTTCCCATGAAGCATTGGGCGCTGCCCGACCAACTGGCAGTTCGCGACAGGTCGGCATCACCCCGGCCAGTATCATCCACCACTGATACGTTCCCGCTTCCAATCCTTCCGGGATGGGAAAGGAAATCACGGGGGTCGGCAGAACCAGCACCGGGTACAGATCAGCTCTTGGCTGCGGGGGGCCGGTCTCGCTGGCAAACAGAATCAGCTCCAACCCCCATCTCATACCACCGGGAGGCGGCGGCAAAATCATGATTCATCAGGGAGGCCAAAAAGGCCAGCCGGGCGGCTTCAACACTGTGACGAAGTTCCCATGAAGCCCGCGCCCGCGCCAGAGCTCCAACGCCGTCGGCCGCCCGCAGGCAGACCGCCGCTTCATCACGAAACGAAGCGGCCATCCGAACAATTGCCGCCAGTTTTTCCAGATTGCAGGCGCAGCGGCAACAAATCCCGTCTTCCAGCTTATTCTTTTTCCCGCAAGCGGGACAATCAATAGTCATGGTCTCTCATTGGTCAATTGGGGTCACATCTTTAATATTTAAGATGTGACCCCAACCACCCCCATTACCCAATCATTTGATATAATATTTGATAGCGTTAAAAGTCGCGGCGCCAATTCCTTCAACTTTCTTTATCTGCTCAATGGTTTCAAACGAGGAAACGGTTTCTCTGTATTCGACAATCTTTACCGCCAGCACCGGTCCCACCTGGGGAAGAGCAACCAGTTCCGTTAAGGAAGCCCGATTGATATCGACCGGAGCGCTCAACCCTTTTTCCTCCAGTTTCGTAATCAATCTATCATAATGCCTGTATAGATGTTTTCGGGCGATCTCCGCGTTTTTTCGATCAATCCATTGTTCCTTATCAAAGGTGCCAAGCACATAAATCAACTGTTCCTCGTCCAATTTGCCGTTGATATCATGATGGGGGCAGTGTCTTATTTTTCTGCCATCTTTCACCTCAACCACAGCAAAGCTGGAATCTGGAAGAAGCCGGATGGTCATGTCATTCCATCCCTGACACATGCCGGATTTCTCACTGCCAAACAGAAAAACAAGCAAACACAACGACAACAATTTCCAAAATGATGGTATTTTCCTTATCTGCTTCATGATTCTTTTCCATTGGGGTCACCAATGTTTAATCCTCCAGATAAAAAAGCAAATCAGCCAGGGACTCGTTCAGCTCTTCCAGCCGCTCCCACTGCCGGGCGGCGATGGCTTCCCGGCCGGCGGCAATCAGCGCTTTCATTTCATCGGCATCCGTTTCATCGGCGCTGTCCCGCACCTTCGCCGCCCGCCGGCGCAGCTCCCGGGCCCGGGCAATCTCTTCCCGGCCTTCCGAATCATCATCCAGGCCGCCATCCCGGTCCTCATGTCCATCTCCAGCCGCCGCCTCATTCGCCAGCACCTCTTCCACCGGCCGCTGCCGGCCTTCGGCGGCGGTGGTGGCTTCCATGTGAACGGTTTTGCTCAGGCCGGTGCTTTTTTCGGTGGCGGTCACCGCCAGGATGCCGTCCAGGTCCAAACGCAGGGTAAGCACCAGTTCGTTGCCCGCCGGCACCGGCGCCAGACCGTCAACCCTGAAATCCCCCACCAGCCGGTTGGCGCTGGCCAGCGGCTCCTCCCCCTGGTAAATACGAACCTCTATGCTTTCCTGGTTGTCGACCATGGTGGCAAACAATTCACTTTTGGAGGCCGGCAGGGGAGTGTTGCGCCGGATAACCGGGCAGAAACAGTCAAGACTGAAGCCGCCCTCAATCTCTCCGCAGGCCCGGGTGCCAAAGGTGTGCGGGGTAATGTCCACCAGCACCGCCGAGGTCTGCAGACCATTGATCACCCCGCCCTGGATGGCCGCCCCGAGGGCGACAATCAACTCCGGATTGATTTCATCATTGATGGCGGCCCGCATTTCCCGGGTCATCAGCTCGGCGACCAGGGGCGTCCGGCTCGCCCCCCCCACCAGCAGAATCCGGTCAACGGCCCCGGGCAGCATGGCGGCGTCGCGCAAACAGGCATGAACGCAGTCAATGGTTTTAGCCAGCAGCGGCCCAATCATCTCCTCATACGTGGTCCGGGAAATCTCCTCAACCAGGTTAAGGTCTCCGTCGAGGTACTCTTCCCTGATGGTGGCATAGTGATGATCGGACAATTCCCGCTTGGCTTTTTCCACCGCCGACCACAGGCGATTACGGCCCCGGCTGTCAGCGCGCGGATCGACACCATGTTTTTCCCGGCACTTTTCCGCCACGTAATCCATCAACAGGTGATCAAAATCATCCCCGCCCAGCCGGGTGTCGCCGTGGCTGGATTTCACTTCCACCACGCCGTTTTCCACCACCACCAGGGAAACATCAAAAGTGCCGCCGCCAAGATCATAAACCAGGATGATCTGATTGTTCCGTTTCTCGACATCATAGGCCAGGGCCGCGGCCGTCGGTTCATTGATAATCCGTCGCACCTCCAGGCCGGCCAGTTCCCCCGCCACCCGCGTCGCTTTCCGCTGCCGGTCGTCAAAGTAGGCGGGGACGGTTATCACCGCCGCGTCGATCTCTTCCCCCAGGTAGGCCGCCGCCGCGTCGCGCAATTTTCCCAGAATAAGGGCCGATATTTCCTCGGGCCGGTATTCTTTGCCACCCAGGATCAGCGAACTTTCCTCACCCATCAGGCGCTTGACGGAAAGAATGGTCTCTTCGGGACGCAGCAACATCTGATTTTTGGCCTCCCGGCCAACAATGATTTCGCCCTGGCCATCCAGCCCGACGCAGGAAGGCATGATCAACTCCCCGTCAACAGGAATAATCCGCGGCGTCCCATCCACGACCACCGCCACTTCCGAATTGGTGGTTCCCAGGTCAATACCAACAAGATGTCCCATACTCCCCTTCCCTTGTCTTCTCTTATCTCTTCCCCAAGTTGAGCAATCAGCCGTTAGCCATTAGTACCTTATCCCTGAAAGGCTGTCACTCTTTTCAGTACCCCCTTGAGGGGT
>JAOZRP010000596.1 GCA_029940125.1 bacterium | reverse complement strand
CTTAGCTTTTAGCTTAACAAGTTTTTTAATGTTTTACTGAAAGCTGACTGCTGATCGCTGAAAGCGTTCATCGGGAAATAAACATTTCCGGATGAACACTAATTGGCAGCCAGAAAATCCATCACTTCGCCCCACCATTTTTCATCGGGCGCATCCGGCCAGTCGGAATGTCCGGCGCCCGGAAACAGCCACAACTTTTTCGGCTCCGGCAGCTGCTCATAAAGGTGCAGGCCAAACCGCGGCGGAATAGTCTGGTCTTTTTCCGACACCAGCACGGCCACCGGCCCCTTGAACTTCGACAGGTTGACGAGGCTTTCGTAGCGGTCCCGGAGCAGCCAGTGGACCGGCAGGTACCAGTAATAGGATTTGGCCACCGCCGCCAGGGAATCCCAGGGCGTCAGCATCACCACCCCGGCCGCCGGGGAACCGACGGCAGCCGCCGCCGCAACCCCACACCCCAGCGACTCCCCCCACAAATACAGCGGCCCGAGGAAGGCGGCATGAACCGCGGCGATGGTTTCGCGGGCATCGGCGACATACTTTTCCTCGCTGGGTTCTCCCGGCCGGCCGCCATAGCCGGGATACTCGGCCAGCAGGACCCGGTAGCCCATGGAAAGCAGCGGCGGCAGGTAGTTGTGCCGGTCCAGCGCCGTCCCGGCGTTGCCGTGGAAAACAATGACCGTTCCCCGCACCTCACCTGAATCCGGCACTGCCAGCAGGCCCCGATAACCGCTGCCGCTTGCAGCCGGCCACAACTGCAGCCCATGAGCACGAAGCTCGGCTGCCGCCGGGACATCTCCTTCCGGCAAATAAAGCATTTTCCGCTGTTCAACAAAAAAATAGACCAGAATCAGGCCATAGACAAAAACCAGAAAAACCACTACCAGAAGAGGCATCCTAAAACCTTTTTTCAAACCACGATCCTGTTGTTTCATCGGCACATCACTATTGCAACGTCGTTTGCCGGCTCAAAAACGTCCGCTTTTTCTCTATCACTTCAATTGGCAAAAAACATATACGCGCTTCATTTTCCCACGGCAAAAGCTACTCGGGCGAACTTAAAAACTCACTCATATTGTCTGGAGTTATGGTTTTCATTTCCGCCTGCGGGTATGCTTTGCGAAA
>JAOZRP010000255.1 GCA_029940125.1 bacterium | reverse complement strand
AAAACCCTAGCGGTAACCAAACCGCTCCAGGGCCGCCGGGTTCTTGGTCCAGTTCTTTTCCACCGACACCCACAACTCGAGAAACACCGGGATGCCGACCAGGGCCTCAATTTCCTTGCGGGCCGCCGTGCCGATGGCCTTCAGCATCCTCCCCTGGCGGCCGATGATAATTCCCTTCTGGGACGGATGCTCAACAAAAATGGTCACCCCGATGGACAGGCGGGTTTCCCGGTCATGAAAGTAGTCAATCAGGGTCGTGGTCGAATAGGGCACCTCGTGGCGAGTCAGCTGAAAAATCTTCTCGCGCACCACCTCCTGCACCCAGAAGCGCTCGCTGATCTCGGTGGTGGCATCCCGGGGAAAGAGGGGCGGCGACTCGGGCAGAAACCGGCACAAATCTTCGACCAGCGGTTCAATTCCCTCGCCGGTCAGGGCGGAAATCGGCCGCACAACACCCTCGTGGATGGGAAGAAGTTCCCCCAGCTGCCGCGACAGCGGCAGCTCCGCCACGGGACAGTCAACCAGGTCGGCCTTGTTGAGCACCGGCACAAAGTCCCGCTGTTCCCGCACCAGGATCTCCAGCAGGTCTTTTTCACCGGGACTCAGCGATTTCTGGTCAGCGCCGAAAAGGAAAAGGCTGACATCCACGTCCCGCAGGACCGCCATGGTGCAGTCCATCAGGGCTTCGTTCAGAGAGCCCCGGGGCCGGTGAATGCCCGGCGTGTCAACCAGGATCAGCTGCTCGTGCTCGCGATTCTTGATGCCGACGATCCGGTTCCTGGTCGTCTGCGCCTTGGCGGTCACAATGGCAATCTTTTCCCCCAGCACCTGGTTGAGGAAAGTGGACTTCCCCACGTTGGGTCGACCGAAAATTCCCACGTAGCCGCAGCGAAACGTCGTCATGCCACCACCATCCCGTCAGCCACCGGCAGGAAAACCGGTGGGTGCAAAGAAAGCCGCCAGCGCCGGCCGGCGGCCCTATGTCCGGAAAGACAGATCAGGTTCCCAACTCCCAGCTGCTGAGGTATTTTTCCTGTTCCGGGGTCAGGGTGTCAATTTCAATCCCCATGCCTTCCAGTTTTAAAGCCGCGATCCGCAGATCGATTTCCCGGGGAACCGAATACACCTTCGCCTTCAGGTTTTTGGCCTCCTGCACCATATATTCGGCCGACAGGGCCTGGTTGGCAAAGCTCATGTCCATGACGCTGGCCGGGTGCCCCTCGGCCGCGGCCAGGTTCACCAGCCGCCCCTCGCCCAGAACGTTGATCCGGCGGCCGTCTTCAAGGGTAAATTCCTCGACAAACTCGCGGATCTTCCGCCGGCTTACCGCCATCTCCGCCAGGGCGTCCAGGTTGATCTCCACGTCAAAGTGGCCGGAATTGGAAACAATCGCCCCGTCCTTCATGGCGGCAAAATGCTGCCGGTCCATGACATGCATGTTCCCGGTCACCGAGCAGAAAAACTCGCCGATTTCAGCCGCCTGCAGCAGCGGCATAACCCGGAAGCCGTCCATGACTGCTTCCAGGGCCGCCAGGTGGTCCACCTCAGTCACCACCACGTTGGCCCCCATGCCCCGGGCCCGCATGGCCAGACCCTTGCCGCACCAGCCGTAGCCGCAGACCACGAAGGTGGTGCCGGCCAGCAGGCGGTTGGTGGCCCGGATAATGCCGTCCAGGGTGCTCTGACCGGTACCGTAGCGGTTGTCAAAAAAATGCTTGGTGCTGGCGTCGTTGACCGCCACCACCGGAAAATGCAGCACCCCGTCCATTTCCATGCTTTTCAGCCTGATCACCCCGGTGGTGGTTTCCTCGGTGCCGCCCACGACGCCGCTCACCAGCCGCTTTCGATCGTCAACGGACAATTTCTCGGCCCATTCCCTGACCACCGGGTTGACTTCGGCCAGCTTGTCCAGGGCAATAAAATGAAGGGAGGACACCAGGTCGGCCCCGTCGTCCATGGTCACCAGGGGATAATGCTCCAGGGCTGCCCGGATGTGTTCGTAATAGGTGGTGTTGTCTTCGCCCTTGACGGCATACACGGGAATCTGGTGGTCGGCCACCAGGGCGGCGGCCACGTCATCCTGGGTGCTCAGGGGATTCGAGGCGCACAAAACCACGTCAGCCCCGCCGTTCTTCAGGGTAATCATCAAATTGGCCGTTTCGGTGGTCACATGGAGACAGGCAGACAGGCGAACCCCGGCCAGGGGCTTTTCCCGCTCAAACCGCTCGCTGATCAACTTCAGCACCGGCATGTTCTGGGCCGCCCATTCAATGCGCAGCCGGCCTTCCGGAGCCAGGTTCAGATCCTTCACATGAAAATTATTCATTTTTTTTACCTTCTTTCTTCAACTGTTTATTTTTAATCCTCAACAACTGGAAAAACTGCCGCAGCAGATACCGGGACTGGTCGGCCAGCACCCCGCCGGCAACCTCAATCCGGTGGTTCAGCCGGGGGTCGGAAGCCAGGGAATACAATGATTCTATCGCCCCGGCCTTGGGATCGGCACAGGCATACACCAGACGCTTCAACCGGGCCTGCAGCATGGCGCCAGAGCACATGAGACAGGGCTCCAGGGTTACGTACAGGGTCACGTCCTCCAGGCGCCAGTCGCCCACCGCCCGGCTGGCCGCGGTCATGACTTCCAGCTCGGCATGGGCGAAGGCCAGCCGCTTCCGCTCCTTGAGGTTCCCGCCCCGGGCGATGATGTCATCCCCCCGCACGGCCAGGGCGCCAACCGGGATTTCCCCGGCCAGAAAGGCATGCCTCGCTTCATCAAGGGCCAGGGACATGTAATACCGGTCCCACAAGTGCTGATTCATCTAACAAATCGTCCGGTTGCTGTCAAGGAAAGGGCAGTATACCTCAAAATTTCGATCCCTTTACATTTTCCCTGAAAAAGGTTAACAACCTGATATCGGCCGATGCTTAACCGACCGCCGCCGGAAAACCATCCGGCTTGAGAGCATGAAAAGGCATCAACCATGACCACCAATTCATCCACCAGCAAAGAATACCCGGTTGTCTGTTTTCAAAACGGTCAAAATCCCCGGGCCGACCGCCGGCCGTTGATCAGGGAAACCCCCCTGTCCGTCCATATCGACGGCCGCCCCTTCCTGGATACAACCAGAACGCCCGTCAATGACGAGCTGCTGGCAATCGGCATCCTGTTCGCGCAGGGAGCAATCTCCACGGTCGCCGAAATCGATAGCATACAGGTTCTGACCGGGACTGAAAACGCGGAAAAAGGAGATCTGGTGAAAGATGCCATGCATCTCACGCTGGCCAAAACTTCTTCAACGGCCAAACCGCCGGCTGAAACCGGTGAAGGCCAAAAATCCGGCCTGGAGCGAACAATAAAAAGCCCCCGGAATGAAACCTTTTCTTTCCGGAAGCTTGCCCAACTGCCGCAGATAATGACCGCCCACCAGGAACTGTACGCCAGCTCCCGGGCCGCCCATGCCGTGGGCATCTTCAACTGGAAGGGAGAACTGCTCTCCTGCCAGGAAGACGCCAGCCGCACCCACGCACTGCATAAAGCCCTGGGATTCTGTCTGAAGCATCACGTGGCACGGCAGCAAACAATCGCTGTTTTCAGCGGCCGGATCAACAACGCCATCGCTCTAACAATCGTTCGGGCGGGATTTCCGCTGGTGCTTTCCATCTCCGCCCCAACCGACAGCGCCGTCGACATTCTTTCCCGGGCCGGTGTTACCTATATAGGCAGCCTTCGCGACCATCGGGGGGTGCTCTACACCCCCGGGAAGGAATTTATAACCATCACGCCATAATATATCTACGTTAAGCAATTAGCGTTTAGCCTTGGGAAACCAAGGATTTACGTTCATGAGAACCAACACCCAAAGGGTGAAAGATTCAACAGTTAATATCATGTAATCATTAAGCTAATTGCCAACAGCTAAAAGCCAAGGCGGGTTTGACGCCCGCAACCCAACAGGGTATCAGGATGTTCCGGCATGGCTCTCGCTCAT
>JAOZRP010000254.1 GCA_029940125.1 bacterium | reverse complement strand
ACCATCAGGAGGAACTATGAAAAGCAACGTTATTCTCGGCACCGGCTCCGCCGCTCCCGATAATATCATGACCAACCTGGATTTTGAAAAGATCATGGACACCTCTGATGAATGGATTACCCAGCGCACCGGAATCAAGGAACGGCACATCGCTCTGCCGCACGAAAAATTCTCCGACTTCGCCCTGCCGGCCTCCCGCCAGGCCCTGGAAATGGCCGGGGTGGAAGCCGCCGACCTGGACATGGTCATCGCCGGCACCCTGACCCCCGACACCCTGATGCCCTCCGGAGGCTGCACCATGCAGGCCCTGCTGGGCGCCGACAAGGCGGCCGGCTTTGACGTCTGCGCCGCCTGCTCCGGCTTCGTCTACGGCGTGGCCATCGCCGACCGCTTCCTGAAAAACGACCCGGATTTGAACATCCTGGTCATCGGCGGCGAAATCGTCTCCCAGCACATGGACTGGAACGACCGGACGACGGCGGTGCTGTTCGGCGACGGAGTCGGCGCCGCCGTGGTGGCGGCCCGGGAAAACCAGGGATCCAGGATACTCTCGGTGGAGATGCAGTCCAACGGCAAGCTGGGGGAACTGCTCTATTTCGCCGGGCTGGGTTCGGAGCATCCGGTGGGCCGGGACGACTTCAAGCCGGAATACAACTACATCCAGATGCAGGGCCGGGAAATCTTCAAGCACGCCATCCGCAACATGGTGGAAATATCCGGCAAGGCCATGCACAAAGCCGGGGTGTCCGCCGAGCAGATTACCAAGATCATTCCCCACCAGGCCAATCTCAGGATCATTGAAATGCTGGCCAAGCAGTTCAAAAAGCCGATGGACCAGGTGTTTGTCAACATCGACCGCTACGGCAACACCTCGGCCGGCACCATTCCCATCGCCCTGGACGAAGCCAACCGCACCGGCTTCCTGGAAAAGGGGGACCTGGTTCTCCTGACCGTGTTCGGCGGCGGCCTGACCTGGGCGGCGGCGGTGCTGGAGTGGTAGACAACGGGCTCCAGCCATAAAAAGTGATGGATTGCCGGCCGGCGCCCACGATAAAATTTCTGCCCCCCGAAAATTCCTCTTAAAAAACTATTTTATCTTGACTCCACGTCCGCTTTGTGCCTAAAAAATGAGTGCTCATTCATATAGACGCAGGCACCGTCATACCGGCGTTTTTTCAAATCGCATCTCCATGGCAGCAAATAAAAACAGGTACACTGCAGTTCAACCAACATAAACAACAGGGAGGAAATACCAATGGATTATCGATTATCAGAAGAACTGAAGATGTTGAAAGACATGGCCTATAAGTTCGCGAAGAATGAAATGGCTCCCCTTTCCAGCGAGTGCGATGAAAATGAAACCTATACCCCGGAGATCCGCAAAAAAGCCGCGGAGCTGGGTTTGATCGCCTCCTGGCTGCCGGAAGAGTATGGCGGCGCCGGTTTCGGGGTCTTTGGCAACGCCATCATTACCGAGGAAATCTCCCGGGTGGATATGGGCATCGGCCTTAATATCGTCGTTGCCTCATTCGGCTGTGAAGCGATTTACCATTTTGGCACTGAAGAACAGAAGAAGAAGTACCTGCCGCCGGTGTGCCGCGGCGAAATGGTCAGCGCCGGCGCCTTCACCGAGCCCAACGCCGGGACCGACGTCTCGGGCATCGGCACCAGGGCGGTCAAGGACGGCAGCGACTACGTCATCAACGGCAGCAAGATGTTCATCACCAACGGCACGATCTGCGACTTCATGGTTGTCCTGGCAATCACCAACCCCGACGCTCCCAAACGCCACGACCGCTTCAGCATGATCCTGGTTCCGTCCGACCTGCCCGGGATCACCAAAACAAAAATCAAGGGGAAACTGGGAATCCGGGCCAGCGACACGGCTGAAATTGCCTTCGAAGACGTTCGGGTGCCCCAGGAAAACCTGATCGGCCAGGAAGGCCGGGGCTTCCACCAGGTCATGCACTTTTTTGACATGACCAGGGTCATGGTCGCCGCCCAGGGAATCGGCATTTCACAGGGATGCCTGGACACTGCCATCCGCTACGCCAAGGAAAGAAAGGCCTTCGGCACCTCCATCGGCAATTTCCAGTTAAACCAGGCGAAACTGGCGGAAATGGCCATCAGGATAGAATCACTGCGCAACATGGTCTATAAAGCCGCCTGGCTGTTTGACCAGGACACCCCGGACTACACCCTGTCAGCGATGGCCAAGTTTCTCGGCGGCCAGACGGCAGTCTTCTGCGCCAACGCCGCTTTGGAAATCCATGGAGGATACGGCTACATCGCTGAATACGAGGTGCAGAAATGGTACCGCGACGCCAAGATCCTCGAGCTGTATGAAGGCACCAAGGAAGCTGAAATCCTGACCATCGCCAAGGTTCTGATGAAATAAAAAAACTGCGCACGAGGTACAGAAATGTTTGATTTTCTCCTGACCGAAGAAGAAAAAAAGCTCAAACAGGAAGTACGCGAATTTGTTAAAACGGTGCCGCCTGAACTGGTGCGGGACATGGACAGCGGCGAAATTGAATTCGCCCGGGAATTCATCGTCTCGGCCGCCCGCAAAAACCTCCTGGGACTGCGGTTCGCGCCCCGGTACGGGGGCCGGGGACTCAACTGGGTGGCGGAAATGGCGGCGATGGAAGAAGTGGGCATTCTCGGCTCCACCCTCGGCTGCCACTACGCCATGCCCTCCATTGTCGGCGAAGCATTGAGCTTCTATGGAACCGACGAGCAGAAGGAGAATTACCTGAAACCCATTCTCACCGCTGAGCTGTTTTGCGCCGAGGCCCTGACCGAACCCCGGGGCGGCTCCGATTTTTTCGGGGCCGCGACCACGGCGCGAAAGGCGGGCAGTGAATACATCCTCAACGGGCAGAAGCGCTTCGTCGTCGGGGCGGAAGGCGCCGACGTCTTTCTGGTTTACGCCAAAACCGCCCCGGAAAACCCGCCGCAGCAGTCCATCAGCCTGTTCATCGTCGAAAGGGACATGGGTGTTGAAGTAAAGAAAGTCTACGGACTCATGGGCACCCGGGGCGGCGGCACCGGGAGAATCATTTTCGACCAGCTCAAAATTCCCCAGCGCTGCCTGGTGGGAGAAGAAAATGCCGGCGGCGCGATTTTCAACCAGATGATGATTCCCGAAAGAATGACCAGCGCCGGCGGCGCCCTGGGCGCTGCCCGGGGAGCCCTGGAAGTAGCCACTCAGTACACCACCCGGCGGAAGGCTTTCGGCCGGACGATCATGAAGTTCCAGGGGGTAAATTTCAAAATTGCCGACAGCATCGCCGCCCTCGATGCCGCCACTTCCCTCTCCTATGCCGCCGCCCGCCTGATTGACAGCGGCGGCGACGCCCGGCGCCTGGTATCCGAAGCCAAGAAAGTGGCCACCGAAACCGCCTGGGAAGTGGTCAACAACGCCATGCAGGTAATGGGCGGCATCGGCTACACCAATGTCTACCCGGTAGAGCGCCTGCTGCGCGACATCCGTCTGATGATGATCTGGACCGGCACCAACGAAATCATGAACCTGCTGATCCAACACGAATACTACCGGGAACTGGGCAGGCGGCAGCAGCAGCCCAGGAACCTGGAAGTGGACGCCGTCGGCCTCGACGAAGAGGAAAAAGTATACGAATAGCCGGCAAAAAGAAAGATTTTGTCTTGCATCACCGACAATCACCGTGGTATAAAGCTCCTGCAAAATCGCGAGGCGCTCGCACCGTTGGTGCAACTCTGGTGCAATCAAAAGATAGCGCCTCGTAACTACTTGAAATCATTGGGCGGTTAACTCAGTGGGAGAGTGCCACCTTCACACGGTGGAAGTCACTGGTTCAAATCCAGTACCGCCTACCAGAATAAAACCGCATATTTGGCTGTTACGGTCGGGTATGCGGTTTTTCATTTTTCCATATATATAGTACCTTACGCCTGAAATGCTGCCACAGAAAACAAGAAATTGTCGGGAATACTTAAGGATGTTCGG
>JAOZRP010000253.1:1971-3992 GCA_029940125.1 bacterium | reverse complement strand
CAGAACATTTTCTTGTTTTTCAAACCAGAAAATAACCTGTAAGGCACTAATAGCTCATCCTGAAACGAGAGTTTCCGGATGAAAAAAGCTAAAACGGGATGTCGTCTTCGTTGGCCGGGGGGGCCTGGTTCGCGCCGCCGCCACCGCCGTACGATGAACTTCTTTCGCTGGTATTGCCGCCGCCGGCCGCCGTGTCGCCGGCGCTGCCCAGCATCTGCATGTTCTGGCAGAGGATCTCGGTGGACCAGCGTTTTATGCCGTCCTTGTCTTCCCAGCTGCGGGTCTGGATTTTGCCCTCAATGTAAACCTGCTTGCCCTTGGTGAGGTACTGGGCGCAGATTTCGGCCAGCTTGCCGAAAACGATAATCCGGTGCCATTCGGTTTTTTCCGTTTTCTGTCCGTCCTTGGTCCAGCTTTCGGTGGTGGCCAGGTTGAAGGTGGTAAAGGGGTTGCCGCTGCTGCCGTATTTCATCTCCGGGTCGGCGCCGAGGTGCCCTATCAGGATAACCTTGTTTACTCCTCTTCCAGCCATGATCTTCCTCCTCTGTTGATAATGTCGGTAGTAATGACGTAGGTAGTTGTAATTTTCTCTTTTTTATGCTTTTATGGCATCAAATTAGCATATCATTGATTGAAATCAAAGCAAATTGTCACAAGCGCTTTTTTGAACGTTCTCATCTTGCCATCTACAGACATCGCGTGAAGCGCGGTGAAAAAATTTAGAGGAGGAAGCGATGAAAGAAGTGAAAACAGTGGGTGTGGTCGGATTTGGAGTAATGGGAGCCTTGATCGGTTTGAACGCGGCCATGTCCGGCTACCGGGTGGTGTTCAAGGAACTTAATGACGACCTGGTCAAGTCCATGTATGAAAAGGGGATCATCAAACCCCTGAGCAAGCGGGTTGCCAAGGGAAAGATGACCCAGGAACAGATGGACGAGCTGGCGGCGAAGATTACCGGCACCAGCCGCTACGAGGACCTGGCGGTCTGCGACTTGATCATTGAAGCGGCGATTGAAAAAATGGATCTCAAGATCCAGGTGTTCGCCGAGCTGTCGGCCGTCTGCCCGCCGGATACGATCCTGGTCAGCAATACCTCGACGTTTCTGATTGAAAAGCTGATGGAAAAGGTTGACCACCCCGAAAGAACCGCCGGGCTGCACTACTTCTTCCCGGCAAATGTTAACCGCCTGGTGGAAGTTATTCGCCAGCGGCAGACCAGCGACGAGACCTATGAAGCCCTGATGGAATTCGCCCGCCGGAACCGGAAGGTGCCGATCACGGTGAAGGATTTCCCCGGTTTTGCCATCAACCCGGTTTTTATTGGTTCCTACCTGGTGCTCGATTCTTTCTACGGCGACCAGTACAATGCCATTACTCTGGAGAAGCTGTCCCAGGAGGCCCTGGGGGTGAAGTTCGGCATCATGTGGGTGCAGAACGGCGCCGGACTGGGGACCTGCTACCATGCCGGGAATTCCATGGTTGAATACCTGGGTGATTCCGATATCGGCTATCCCAAGGTTCCTGCATCCCTGAAAGAGAAATTTGAGGCCGGGGAGCTGTGGGACATCGAGAACGGCGAGGTGCTGGACGACCCGGTCGCGGGACAGAAGGTAAAAGATCGCCTGCTGGGGGCCATTTTCGCCATCTCCACCCATTTGATTGAAAAGGAAGTGGTCAGTCTCAAAGACCTGGAGCTGGGGATCAAGACCTCCCTGGCCTGGCCCAAGGGACCGTTTGAGATGATGAACGAACTGGGGATGGAAGAAACCCTGCGTTTGATCAAGGTGGCCGTGGAGGCCGGCGACTTCACCATGCCGAAAAAGTTTGCCGCCGGGGACTTGAGCCTCTGGGAGCTGTAAAGCAGGAGTTTTGTTTTGCGAGGAGATTGAAAAAGGGAGGCGATTGCCTCCCTTTTTTTATTGTTTATCTGCATTGCTGTCCGGGATATTCCTTTAAGTGATTGTTTGCTGAGAGCTGAAGGCTGACAGCTGACAGCTCCTCCGAAAACTGATGTTTTCGGA
>JAOZRP010000253.1:0-1871 GCA_029940125.1 bacterium | reverse complement strand
GCTGAGAGCTGAAGGCTGACAGCTGACAGCTCCTCCGAAAACTGATGTTTTCGGAGGAACATGGCCAAACTCTACCGGCCGAGGGGCAGCGAGGTCACCTTTTTGTTCTTGCTGGCCACCACCTTTTCCGCCAGGGCGAGAATTTCCCGGAAGGGATGCTGAATCTGGGAGGTGTTGATGGTGATCACCACGTCGGCGATGGTGCCGTAGCGGGTGGGGTCGCCGCTCTCGCTGATGTGGTGGGAGATGATGTCGCGGAGATAGGTTTCCGTGCCCATGAGGATGTGCTGCTCGTCGGTGTCGACGATGTCCTGAATTTTCGGCCGCCGGCGGTGCTGGATGAAGTGCTGGGCTCCCAGAGTGGCGGCCCGCAGAGCGTGGCCGGCGTCCCAGCGCAGGGCTTTGAGGCCGATGAAGATGCCGGTGAAGGTGTCCCCGGCGCCCAGGGTGCTTGACAGGCTGATGACGTGGTCGTCGCCGCAGAGGATGCGCCGGTCGGCAAAACGGAACTTGAACAGCTTGTTTTCCGGCATGTTGGCCTTCCGCCAGTAGAGGCGGGCCCGCTCCGGGGTCAGCCGTTCGGTGAACCGGGCTCCCTTGTTGCCGCTGGTCAGCAGGATGCGGCCGCCCTTGTTGTTTTCCCCCTTTTTCCCCTGGTTCATCCGCCGGGCGATGATGCTGGCCGTGACGTCGATGCCCTTCTTTTCCGCTACCTTGTCCATCATCGCCAGCTCGTCGGTGTTGAGGATGATGTACTGAATGAAGGGGATGATTTCGGTGTAGAGAAAGTCGCGCCGGGAGGTGAAAAATTTCTCCTTTTCGGTGGTGTAGTAGCGGGATTCGATCAGCCGGTCGATGCATTTGAGCAGGGTGCCGGTGGGGCAGAAATAGGTGGTGGTTTCACTGGCGTATGCCGTCCTCAGGATGCGGGCGATCAGCCGCAGCTCCTCGTGGTTGGTGAGGGAATTGATCACCAGGTGGGTTTCCACGTAGTCGCTGTCCTTGCGGAGCTTGTATTCCAGCTTGAAGTAGCGGTCCGTGAGCCGCCGGGGTGAAATGACTTCCTCGTTGGTGCGGTTGGAAAGGACGATGCGGTCGAAGACGTGCTCGTCGTCTTTTTTGATGGTCAGCACGTAGCTGGTCCGCGGGATGAGGTTTTCTACGTGCAGCTCGGTCATGTTGCCGATGTCGACGTTGTGGTCCTGATAGAAATCCCGGATCAGCTTGAACTTGGGGTTCTTGACGTCGAAAAAGAAAAGGTGTTCAAAGGCGACCCGGCGGCCTTTTTCCGCCAGCTCCGGCGAGTCGTAGAGCCTTTTGATCGCTTCGATGAGGTTGCGGTTGTTGCCGCCGAGCTGGATTTCCCCCGGCTGCGCCACCTCGACGACCTTGACGCTGTCCTCGTCGGTGATCAGTTTGGGGAAGAGGCGCTTGAGATCGCCAAGAACAACGCTGAAATCGCTGGTGCACAGGGTGCACTCGTACTGCTCCGGGTGCTTGCCGCCCAGCTCCATGGCGTAGTAGAGCTCGTCGTTGAAATTCTGCACCTCGACGTTGGCCAGGGGGTTGATATAGACAGGCTCCGGCAGGTTGGCGATCGTGCATTTGAAGACCGTGCCCACCGGCAGCAGGATTTTTTTGTCGATGATGATGACCTTGTTGCCGGTGACCCGGGAAATTTCCTCCAGGTTCAGGTGGATGAGGTAGTCGAAGACCGGGATTCCCCCTAAAAAGATAAATCTTTTCTCCGGTTTTTCCGTTCCCATGAGACCCTCCCGTGCTTTTTGGCATTCACCATGAAATGCCTGTTTTTTAATGAGTGCAACTATAAATACTATTACCCGTAATCGGCTAAAGTTCAAGAAAAATTA
>JAOZRP010000252.1 GCA_029940125.1 bacterium | reverse complement strand
CCCCTCAAGGGGGTACTGAAAAGAGTGACAGCCTTTCAGGGATAAGGCACTAACCAGACAGTACTGGGTATTTTTATGATCAGTGTCAGCAATTTGTCCAAATCCTATGGCAGCCAGCTGCTTTTTGCCGGGGTGAATCTCCGCTTCGATCCGGGGAAGCGCTACGGGATCGTCGGTGGCAACGGTTCCGGGAAATCCACTTTTCTCCGCCTGCTGAGCGGCCTGGAGAGCCCTGACCAGGGGGACATATCCCTGCCCGGCCGGGTGGTGGTGGGCTCCGTGAACCAGGATCATTTTGCCTTTGAGGATGTTCCGATTCTGAAAGTGGTTTTGGACGGCCGTCCTGACTTGGCGGCCGCCCTGGCCGAAAAGGAGGAGCTGCTGCGGCAGAAGGAGCCGCCGGCCGAGCGCCTGGTTGAAGTGGAGGAAGTTATCGCCCACCACGACGGCTACCAGGCGGAGAGCCGGATTGCCGCCATGCTGGAGGGCCTGGGCATCCCGGCCGAGAAGCATTTTCAGCCGATGCGGGTCCTGTCCGGGGGCTATAAGCTGCGGGTGCTGCTGGCCCAGTGCCTGTTCGGGGAGCCGGACGTTCTCCTACTGGACGAGCCCACCAACCACCTGGACATTCTTTCCATCCGCTGGCTGGAAGAATACCTGATGACCTACCGGGGGGTGGTGCTGGTGGTCTCCCACGACCGGCGCTTTCTCAACACGATCAGTACCCACATTGCCGACATCGATTACGGTACCATCAAGATGTATACGGGCAACTACGACCGCTTCCTGGAGGCCAAGGCACAGGAGGATGTTATGCGCCGTCAGGAAGCCGCCCGGGCCGAGAAGCGCATTGACGAGCTGCAGCAGTTCGTCACCCGGTTCAAGGGCAAGGCTACCAAGGCTCGCCAGGCCCAGAGCAAGGTGAAGCAGATTGAGCGGCTGGAGAAAAGTCTAGAGACCCCGGTGTACAGCTCCCGGGCCTGGCCGGTCATTTCCTTCCGCAGTTGCCGGCCGTCAGGGAAAACCGTCCTCGAAGTGGAAAATCTCAGCAAGTCGTTCGGCAGCCTGTCGGTGTTGGACAAGGTCAATTTCACCGTCTATCGCCAGGATCGGATTGCCATCATCGGCCCCAACGGGGTAGGGAAGTCAACCCTGCTGAAAATCCTGGTGGGCGAATTGGAGGCGGATGCCGGTTCCTATTCCTGGGGCTACGAGACCTACCCGGAATACTTTTCCCAGGATCACCACGAATCCATCCCGGCCGACACGACTCCCTATGAATATTTGTACAGCTTTGATCCCGGGGCTTCCATCGGCACCATCCGGGGCTTGCTGGGCAATTTTCTTTTTTCCGGCGACGACGTACATAAAAACACCACCGCCCTGTCCGGCGGTGAAGCCGCCCGCCTGCTGCTGGCCAGGATGGTGCTGAAAAAACCGAACGTGATGGTTCTCGACGAGCCCAGCAACCACCTGGACATGGAATCCATTGAGTCTTTCACCAAGGCGCTGGAAGAGTACGATGGTACTGTCCTGCTGGTCAGTCACAACCGCTACCTGGTTGACCGGGTAGCCACCAGGGTGCTGGAGTTGAAGCCCCGGAGCATGGAACTGTTTGACGGCAGCTACCGTGAGTTTTTGGAAAAGGTCGGGGTTGACCACCTCTCCACCCGGGTTGAACTGACTGGCGCCAGGGCGAAAAGTGAAAAGCCGGTGCCCAGCTACCGGGAGGCGAAGGAGCAGAAGAAGATTGCTGCGGCCCGGCGCCAGGCCTACAGCCGGGCCGTCAAACCCCTGCTGCAGAAAAGCCGGCAGCTGGAAGAAAAAATCGCCCAGTTGGAGGAAGAGATCGACCAGATTAAAAACCTTTTTGCCGATCCGGATTATTTTCAAAACACCAGTGCTGAAGAGGTGTGGCGGCAGGAAAGGAAAAAGCAGAAGCTGGAGGCGCGGCTGGCCGGCTTCTACGAAGAGTGGGAGTCTGTCAATCTGGAAATAGAAACCAAAAAGGAAGAATTTGACCTGGCACCCAAGAATACGGCCGCTGGGAGCGGGAATTGACTTTCCGCTGCTAGTTTACCGCTGTCCCACCTGGCGCCGGGCCTCGTAGAGGATGATGCCGGCGGCGCTGGCCAGATTCAGGCTGCGGACGATGCCGGTCTCCATCGGAATTCTCAGCGCCCAGTCCTCCTGTTTGGCCAGCAGTGATTCGGGCAGTCCCAGGGTTTCCTTGCCGAAAACCAGGAAGTCCCCCGGCTGAAAATTTGCCTCGTAGTAGCTTTTTCGGGCTTTCTTGGAGGTGTACCAGTATCGTCCTTTCGGATAAGCCTGACGCAGTTCAGCCAGTGTTTTCCATTGCTTCACCGTTACCGCCGGCCAGTAGTCGAGCCCGGCCCTTTTCAGCTGGCGGTCGTCCAGCGAAAAACCCAGTTTCCCCACCAGGTGCAGAATGGTGCCGGTAGCGGCGCAGAGGCGGGCGATATTGCCGGTGTTGGGAGGGATTTCCGGTTCCACCAGGACAATGTGGAAAGGGGTGAAATCCATTTCAGCCCTCTGCCGGAGCGTCGGCGAGAAAGGGGGTATGCCGGACCCGGTTCCGACCGGCTTCCTTGGCCTGGTACAGGCCGTGGTCGGCGCGGGCGAGCAGCTGTTCCGGGCTGTAGTTGGGAACCGGCACAATGGTTGAAACGCCGAGGCTGACCGTGACTTCCGGGCATACGGGGGAGTTTTTGTGCGGCATGTACAGCGCCTGCACCTCTTTGCGCATTTGTTCGGCCAGGTACAGGGCGCCTTCCTTCTCGGTATTGGGCAGGATGACTACAAACTCCTCCCCCCCGTACCGGGCCACCAGGTCCGCCGGCCTTTTGATCTGGCCGGCAATGGCCCGGGCCACGGCCTGCAGACAGGCATCCCCCTGCTGGTGGCCGTAGGTATCGTTGTAGATCTTGAAGCAGTCGATGTCGATCATGATCAGGGAAAGGGGAAGCTTTTCACGCTGCATCCGCCGCCATTCCAGTTCCAGGACTTCATCAAACTGGCGGCGGTTGGCAATCTGGGTCAGACCGTCGATGGAGGCCAGGCGCTGCAGCTTCAGGTTCGCCTGGTGCAGGGCGTCCTCGGCCTTTTTGCGGTCGGAGATGTCCTTGAAATCGGCGACAATGCCGATGAGTTCCTGGTCCAGGCCCCGCAGGGGGGTGGCGGTCAGGATGCAGGAAAGGGTGTCCGCCTGGTTGAAGCGGTGCTCAAAATCATATTCCACCACTTTGGCTCCCTCCCTGATCCGATGGAGCGGACATTTTTCGGTCTGGCACATGGGATGGGAGAAGATTTGGTGGCAGAGCTGGTTTCTCAGCTCTTTTTCCGATTTGCCGGTGAGCTGCTGCAGTTTCTTGTTGGCCCGCTGGATGTGGTAGTCGGTATTGATCACCCACATGGCGTCGGCGGAGGTGTTGAAAATCTGGGTCAGTTCGATGTTGGCAATTTCCGCCTCGATGGCTATGCTGTTGGACTGGGCGATGATGTGTTCGAGCTGTTCGTTGGTCTGCAGCAGTTCTTCGTTGAGTTCGGCGAACTTGTCCCGGGCTTCCTTTTGTTCAATAAGCCGGCCCAGGCGTTCAGCTACTTCCTCCAGCAGGATGGAGGAATTGTTGCCGGTTTCCGGCTCGCGGGTTAAAAAGATGTCGATCGTTCCCCTTTTGGTGCCGTTGACGGAAAAGTCGCTGGATTGTACCCGGTCAGTTTCCTGACCGTGCAGGAAGATTTCTTCCAGAGAGTCGATCCTGATACGGCCGCCGGCCGCCGTTCCCGCAGGCCAGGCACTGGGAATGATGCGGACGACTTCCCGGAGCAGATGATCCAGAGAGGCGTTCCTGTCCTCGGCCAGCAGGGTGATGGCGTAAAGGCATTTCAACTCGGCCAGGCTGGGATTCAGGGAAACGGATTCTTTCATGCCGCCATTGCGTCCATATGTTTTTGAGCGGTCAGCTGTTAGT
>JAOZRP010000251.1 GCA_029940125.1 bacterium | reverse complement strand
GGCGTCAAGCCCGCCTTGGTTTCCATCCAGAAACCAATGAACAACGCTCCCGATTCCCGATCCTGCTCTGGACAGGGACAAAGCCATTATGGTATCCTGCCATAGCAAAATGTACGATCAATGGCAAGTAATGTAAATTTCAGGAGGAAAAAGATTGCCGAGGAAACGGGTGAAAAAAAGCCGGGAGGGGTTCCGACCCGGCAAACTCCGGTGTCTGGGATACTGCCTTTTTGCCTTCCTGGCTTTCAACCTCATGAACCCCGCCTGCAGCCCGGTGCGCAACACCTACCGGGTCACCAGGGGCACCATCGGTACGACCTGCAGGGCCGTGGGCCTGGCCGCCGACCTGGCCGGGGGAACCATCCGCACCACTTACCGGCTGGGGAAATATACTTTCAAGGTGGTCAGCGCTCCCATCAACTGGCCCATGACCCATGACCTCGAAACCATCGACGGCCTCTCCCCTAAAGAGGCCATCCGCCAGGGACGGGTCAAAAATTCTCCCTACACCGTCCACGGGCACCGCTACCACCCCATGTCGGTGGAGGAGGCAAAATCGTACCGGGAAGAAGGCATCGCCTCCTGGTACGGCAATGAAACCCTGCGGCAGAAAGGCGGACACATGACCGCCAACGGCGAGGCTTTCGACCCCCGCAAACCCACCGCCGCCCACAAGCTGCTGCCCCTGCCCACTCATGTACGGGTCACCAACCTGGAAAACGGCCGCTCGATGATTGTCCGGGTCAACGATCGGGGACCGTTTGTCAAGGGACGGATCATTGATCTCAGCGCCGGGGCCAGCCGGCAGCTGGGCTTTTACGGTCAGGGCACGGCCCGGGTGCGGGTGGAAACCGTGCAGCTGAATTAATAGAGAAACAGGAAAGATAAAGAAAAAACAGTGGAAACCACCACGGCAACGGGCCTGCAAGAAAGCAGGCCTGTTGCCGTTCATGGAGGGTGGGAGGAGGATCAATCAAAAAGGTCCCGGAGGTCCCGGCGTCGGTCACGTCTGAATTCACGCACGTCAGTCCGGCGTTCCCGACGGAATTGGCGCTGATCACGTCGGGCTTCACAAAGTGCCTGACGGCGTTCGGCCCGATTCTGGGCATTCCTGAAATCACGGCGGTTTTCCCGCTGTTCCACCCGATACTGGCGGCGGTCAAATTTGCGATCCTGGCGAAACTGGCGGCGGGCCTGATGACGCTCGGCTTTGAACGCCCGAAATTCCTGGCGGCTGGGCCGCTCCCAGGCCAAGGCCGGCACCGTCATACCAACAATAAAGACCATACCCATCACGGCTGCAATCATTCGTTTCATGGTTTTCTCCTTTCCAATATGCGGTATCATTGTTTGAACAAAAACTGGAAGACTTCCAATAACAGCTTAGACGAACGATGGCCTGGAATTGTTTACAAAAAAAATTACCGTTTTGCGGCCGCCGGCAGCACGGTCAAAATTCGGAAGATAGGGGGAGAAATAAAAAACTTGAATTTCTTTCAAATAGAACGGCCCCAGCGCAGGGCATTGCGGTTCAAGGCCATGCCGCTGCCGGGTTCAATGGCTTCCGCACCCTGCAGCTTGAAAGGACGGAATACGAGCCGGGATTCACGGAGGGTGAAGCGCAGATGCGGCAGCAGGGGGAAAATCCGCTGCCGGGGCAGGATCATGGTAGCCAATAGGATGACCAGGCTTTCTGCCGCCTCGTCGGCGGGCATGGTCACTGGGTAGAAGGTTGAAGCATCAATACGGCATCCCGGCTCTCCTCCGGGCTGCATCGTGGTCATGTTCCTGGCCAGGCGCAAAAAGAGCTGGGGCTGAATCTTGAACGCCGGCACCCAGAAAAAAGCCGGCTGTTTTTCCCAGGAGGATTCCATCATTTTCGGCAGGTTCGCCTGGCGAACCAGGTCAGCGTAAGAGTGAATCTCCAACCCGTCAATATCCACCCGCAGTCGCCAGAAAGGAACCTGCAGCACCGGTTCTCCGGTATTGTCGGCGGGAAAAACCATCGTGTTCACCGGTTGCAGGCCGTTCAACGAAGCGCTCCAGGCGGTATGGCAGTTGGGACACAAAAGCGCCAGGCTGTCGCGCTCGCCAGTTAGATCCCAGCCGCAGGCGGGACAAAGGGTGGGAATAAAGGAAAACGTGCTGTCATCATATTCATGGCCGTGTGATCGCTCATCCGAACCAGCGACGATCAAGCTCGACAGTTCCCGCCCGTCGATGGCATCACGGAATCGATGGTCGCCAACCCGCTTCACCGGGGTATAAATCAGCGAACATTCCTCCCCGACAAAGGAATTGAAGTCCATGGTGCCGGGACCGGCGGCCAGGCGGCGCTGCTGGAGGGCCTGCACGGAAGTTTTCAGGGGCGTGTCAACAGCCAGGAAACGGCCGGGGACCTCGGGGGTGACGAAACGCAGGGAAAGGCTCTGGGGGCGGAATCCCAGGCTTTTGGGCAGCCCGGAAACTTCAGCCGCCCGGATGCTGGTATCCAGCAGGCGCTTGGAAACCTGGGTGCCCCGGGTGGAAAACAACATCCCTTTCGCCCGCCAGTAGGGAACGTACAGCAGATCATCGTCACTGCCCTCAGCAGGAGGAAGGTAGTAGCGGCAGGGCCCTGACCAGGCCAGGTAAAGCCGCACCCGGCAGTAGGGACAGGTAAAAAGCCGGTCGCTTTCTTCTAACTCGACGGGAGCCCCGCATTGGGGGCACTGGTGTGAAACCCGCCAGCCGGTCATTTACAATTTCCCACCGCACTGGTTGCAGTAATGGGCGTCGGGAAGGTTCTCCGCTCCGCAGGACGGGCAGATCATCCCTTCCGACTCTTTAACCACCGGCGTCCCGCAGCGGGGACAGAACTTGGCGTTCGGCGGCAGGTTCTTGCCACAGTGGACGCACTGGCTGATAATCAGCAGCTGGTGACCGCAGGCGGGACAGAAACGGGCTTCCTTGGCCACCGGTACATGACACTCGGGACAACGATAAGGCGACAGGGATTCTACCTTGTGCTCCGTACCGGTCGGACTCGCCAGGCTGCTGAACATGGCCGGCATCATCAGTCCCAGACCAACGCCCATGCCGGAGCCGGCATCGCCGCCGGACTCGGGCATCTTTTCCATCGCCATCGCCGCCTTCATCTGCATCAGCCGGTTCATATCGTTGAACATGGACAGGCGTCCCCGATCGTCGATGGCCTGCTGCACCTCGGGGGGCGGCGTAATGGCATTGATATAAAGGGCGGTCAGGGCCAGGCCAAAACGGCCGAAATCGTCTTCAAGACGCTGCCGCAGTTTCTCCGACAAGGATTCATAACAACCCGGCAAATCAAGGATGCTGTCCAGTTCTTCACCCAGCAGGTCATTGAAACGGGAAACAACAACCCGGTTCAGGTATTCCTCGATGCTTTCCGTGGTATAGACGCCCTGGGTTCCCACCAGCCGGTTGATGAACAAAATTGGCTGCACAATCTGGATATTGAAAACCCCGAAAGCCCGCAGGCGCACCAGGCCCAGGCTGGAATCCTTGAAGGCAACCGGATCGCGGGTCCCCCATTTCAGGTTGGGAAAAACCTTCAGGTTGGTAAAATAGACCTCGGCCCGAAACGGGCTGGTGAACCCCCAGGGCAGGCTGAGAACCTTGGTCAACACCGGCAGGTTGAGGGTTGACAGGGTGTGGCGGCCGGGACCGATGGCATCGTAGGCCTTCCCCTGGTAGAAAAAAACCGCCGCCTGGCTTTCGCGAACGATAAGCTGGGAACCAAATTTCAACTCTCC
Source organism: bacterium (assembly GCA_029940125.1). Lineage (GTDB taxonomy): Bacteria > Desulfobacterota > Anaeroferrophillalia > Anaeroferrophillales > Anaeroferrophillaceae > DQWO01. The sequence goes on along the minus strand of JAOZRP010000251.1, from coordinate 221 downwards.
CGAACCCTGTTCGGGAATCCGGTGGACCAGTTCCTGGCCGCTGTCGTCAAACCATTCAATAACTTCCAGAAAAATCAGATTGTCAGTTCCCATGCTTCTTCTTCCTTTCATGAAAAAACGAAAAAAAAGATACTCAAAAACAAGCCACCCGTTCGCGATGCTCACTCAAGAACACAGAGGACATGAAGGGAAATTGTTAAAAGCAAAGCCTATTCTTTTTC
>JAOZRP010000595.1 GCA_029940125.1 bacterium | reverse complement strand
GCGCCCAAATCCTCTTCCGGTTATGATTTGACGCGCCTGTTTGTCGGCTCCGAAGGCACGCTGGGCATGGTTACCGAGGCAAGCCTCCGCCTTGCCGGCCTCCCCGCCCACCATCTGGCGGCGACGATTACCTTCCCTGCCCTGGAAAATGCCACCCGGGCGGTTACCGCGATGATCAGTTCCGGCCTGGAGCCGGCCGCCCTGGAGCTTTTAACCCCTGATCTCATTCGTCTGATGAATCGGGAAAAAGCGTTGGGACTTCCCGAAGAACCCTCGCTGTTTTGTGAATTTCACGGCATCAGCGAGGCAACTCTTAATGAAACCAGACAGTTGACCGCTGAACTCTGCTCGGAATATGATGCCGTCGATTTAAGGTTCGGGATGGAAGAAACGCATCGGACCGATCTCTGGCGGGCCCGCCACGAGGCCTGGGAAACCATTCACCGCGCCCATCCCGGGAAGGAGACCCTGATTGTGGATGCCGCAGTGCCCATCTCCAGGTATCCGGAAATGGTTGTTTTTGCCCAGGCCCGGGTTGACCATCATCAGGCGGTTGGCTATGTCTTCGGTCATGCCGGCGACGGCAACCTGCACGTGGTGTTGGTGGGGGATCCTGAAAATGGAGCAGAATGGAAGATGCTTGAGACCATCAACCACGATATCGTCGCCCGGGCAGTGGAGGTTGGGGGAACGTGTACCGGGGAGCACGGGGTGGGGATCGGCAAGCGTCAGTTTATGGACCGGGAGCATGGAGCGAGCTTGCAGCTGATGCGGCAGATCAAGGACCTGGTTGATCCTTCAGGTCTGATGAACCCGGGAAAGATTTTCATTTGAATGCCGACCTGTCTGCTTGCCACCGGCCTGACACGGATGTGTTTAGCGAGCGGCTGCATCAGCAGACTCAAAATGGTTTCAGCCAAAGCACATCATAAGGCTGAAGCTCAACTCTGAGCCTCCCGCCGTTTCCGGCCTGTATCTGTCGATCGTTGAGCAATTCATGCCAGTTGCCGGCTGTAAACCCTAAGTCTGTTTCGTCGATTTCCAGCCGTTGAGGTTTGTCGGAAACATTGGTCATGGCCAGGATATGCTGATCTTCCTCCGGGGAGGATCGCAAAACGGTGAAGACTTTCG
>JAOZRP010000250.1 GCA_029940125.1 bacterium | reverse complement strand
CTTAAATTCCTGGGCCAGGCATTGTTCATAGATTGATTCCAACAATCCTGGACCCAGGTTGCGGTGAACTTCAATGGCACAGCCGATAACATCATGTGAATACCGGCTGAATTGTTTCTCCATGACCTTCATGTCTTCATGGTGAAAAAGCAAGAAATTTTCAATTCTCCCGGCTGCCTGGGTGATACTTGAAAATCATGCTGCCGACCGGGGTGTTCAGGTCATCGGCAACCACCGGGCATTTGCACTGGAGCAGGAAAAAGATGTCGCGCTCACTCTGGCTCAATGACTCGTAATTTCCCTGCCCCTTGGCGATGACCATTGTCGCCTGCCGGAACCAGTCAGCCATCTCCGGGCTCATTTCCTCTTCCAGCAGCGCCGGCGCCCGGCAGCCGCTGTCGACCAGGACGGCGACTTCGTCCATGCCCACCTGCCGGGCGTCATCCATGGTGACGTCATTGATGATCGGCGCGCCGCGGACCGCGAAGCCGACTTCCAGCTGCGGGTGGGCGTTTTTCATGAAGGTAATGAAAATTTTGTCGGCGACAATCTCCCCGGCATTGTCGCCGATGTACAGCAGCTTCGAGACGGCCGGCAGCTGCCGGGCGAAGACGGAAAAATCGTCAAGGCCGAAACGGTCGGGGAAGTGGCTTTGCAGGCTGTTGCTGAGCTTGAAGCCCTCGTGCTGAACCCCGAAGTCAATCAGGTTGCCGGAGATGGCCAGAGAAGCAGCCGCCCGCAGGGGATCCGGCTTTTGCCTGATGATGGTTGTCAGTTCCGGCAGCGCGGCCAGGGCCTGCTGGTTGGAGGTCCTTTTTATCTCCCGATAGGGGTCTTCAACGCCGGTTTCCCTGGTGATGATTTCGTAGACGGTTTTGGCAATCCGGGGCGGCGTATGGGCCAGCGGCAGGGACGGCAGAGTTTGCATGACCAGGTCAAGAATCCGTTTCTGCTCCTCTTCCCGGTCGGTAATCAGACGCAGGGCGGCCAGGGTCTGGCGCAGAAAGCAGGGATAGCAGTCAAGGTACGTACGCATGATATTACGGTTTACGGTGTACGGTATAGGGTTTACGGTGTACGGTTTACGGTATGAGGTATACGGCGGCGGTAGACAAAACGACTTTCAAAAGCAGATTGTTCGGAGATTCAAAGCCTTGACCGTGTACCTTGCACCGTATACCGTGTACCGTTATTTAAACACGGCTCCGGTGCTGGCGGAGGTTACCTGCCTGGCGTAGCGGGCCATGTAGCCGGTGTTTATTTTGGCCGGCAGCGGCTGCCAGTTTTTCCGCCGCCGGGCCAGGATTTCATCGGTTACTTTCAAAGTCAATTTCTTGCCGGGGATGTCAATGGCAATGAGATCCCCTTCTTCAACCAGGCCGATCAGGCCGCCTTCTGCCGCTTCCGGGGAGATGTGGCCGATGGCCGCCCCGCGGGTGCCGCCGGAGAAGCGGCCGTCGGTGAGCAGGGCCACCTCCTTGTCCAGGCCGACGCCGGCAATGGCTGAGGTGGGCGAAAGCATTTCCCGCATTCCGGGGCCGCCTTTCGGCCCTTCGTAGCGGATGACCAGGACGTCGCCCGGCTGGATCCGGCGGTTGATAATGGCGTCAAAGGCCTCTTCTTCGGAGTTGAACACCCGGGCCGGTCCTTCGTGGACCAGCATTTCCGGGGCGACGGCCGCCTGTTTGACCACGGCGCCGTCAGCGGCCAGGTTTCCCTGCAGAACCGCCAGCCCCCCGGTGGCGTGATACGGGTTGTCGAGGGGACGGATAACCTCGTGATCACGGACCGCCGCCGTCTGCAGATTGTCAGCCATCTTTTTGCCGGTCGCGGTCAGGCATTGGGTGTGCAGCAGATTGACCGCGGCCAGCTGCTTCATAATTGCCTGGACGCCACCGGCCCGGTGCAGATCCTCAATGTGGTGCGGCCCGCCGGGAGACATGTTGCAGATGTGCGGGGTTTTTTCGCTGATCTCGTTGAAGGTGGTCAGCGGCAGATCCACCCCGGCTTCGTGGGCGATGGCCGGCAGGTGCAGCGAGGTGTTGGTGGAGCCGCCGAAGGCCATGTCAACGGCAACCGCGTTGTGAAAGGCTTCCGGGCTGAGGAACTGCCGGAAGGTGATGCCCTGGTCAACCAGGGCCATGATCTGCCGGCCGGTTTCCTTGGCCAGTCGAATGCGGGCGGCGTCAATGGCCGGGATGGTGCCGTTGCCCGGCAGGGCGATGCCCAAAGCTTCGGTGAGGCAGTTCATGGAATTGGCCGTGAACATGCCGCTGCAGGAACCGGCTCCGGGACAGGCGTTTTCCTCCAGTTCCTTCAATTCGTCAGCGCTGATCTCGCCGACCTTCAGCCTGCCCATGCCCTCGAAAACCGTAATCAGATCGATGGTTTTGCCGCCGCATTCCCCGGCCAGCATGGCGCCGCCACTGATGACGATGGCGGGAATGTCCAGCCTGGCTGCCGCCATGATCATGCCGGGGACGATTTTGTCGCAGTTGGGGATCAGCACCAGGCCGTCAAAGGGATAGGCGGTGGCCATGATTTCCACCGAGTCGGCGATCAGTTCCCGGGAGCCCAGGGAATATTTCATTCCCAGATGTCCCATGGCGATGCCGTCGCAGACCCCGATGGTGGGAAACTCCATCGGCGTGCCGCCGGCCATCCTGATGCCGGCTTTGACCGCTTCAGCAACGCGGTCGAGGTGGATGTGCCCGGGAATAAGCTCATTGGCGGCATTGGCCACTCCGATAATTGGCCGCTGCAGCTCGTTGTCGGTATAGCCCATGGCTTTGAACAGCGAGCGGTGGGGAGCCCGTTCAAACCCTTTTTTCATCATGTCGGAACGCATCAAATCCTCCTTTATCTTTATGATCCCGTCAATGAATCAAAACGGCCAGACAGCCGGTGGGCGGGATGTCCAGGGGGGAACGCAGCCTGGCAATGGCGCCGTCCTGGCCGAAAAAGTCGGTAACCACGGCTTCCGCCAGGGGTTTTCCCATGGCGAAGCCCAGCAGGGAACCATCCTTGGGATCAAAAATTTTAACTGCCGGCTGGCGGAGCTGCAGGTGCAGACCGGCGGTGACCCGACTTTTCTGTCCGGCGGCCAGGAAAACCGTCTGGTGATCGTGCCCGGGGGTGACGGCGCACCACCACGGGGAAGTCAGGACCAGCTGCACCAGGGGCTGAGGATGCGGCGGTACCAGGTTTACCGCCCTACCGCCCGCCGGGTTGATGACAATGGAAAACGAGGCCACCGGATTGGCGGTCTGGGCGTCCAGGATGCTGACCTGGAAGCGAAGATAAAATGATGACGGTATTTCCGTCAGCAGGAAAATCAGCTGGGCCGGGGGCAGGTTTTTGACCCCCTTGAGCCAGTTCCGGCTCTGGGCAATCAAGGTGTCCGTGTCGTTGGTCTGCCAGCTGTCGCTCCGGGGCGGGATGTAGCCAACCGCCAGCATGGTCAGGGGAAGCTGCTGCTCCAGTTCAATCATCAGCTGGCTGGTAATTTGCGGATAGCGGATGGTTGCCCGGCTGGGAAAGAAAATGCCCCGCCGCCGCAGGGGAAGCGGCTGTTCCTTTTCGCCGGTGTCAACCAGTTCTTCCTCGGCCAGCGTTTTTGTTTCCGGCAGCGGTGCTGCGGCCGGGAGCGAGGCTGCTGACGGCTTTTCGCCCGCGCCTGGCGGTTCGGTTTTGGCCGCGGCGGTTGCCGGGGGTGGAGATTTTTTTGCCAGTTGAAGCTGATAGGGCTGGTAGGTGCCGCGGCGGAAGACATCCAGGGGCACCCAGATGGTCGCCGGGTTTTCCTGGTCTTTGTCGCTGCTGTCGGGATTCAACACCCTGACATAGGTTACGCCGCGGATTTCCATGGTTTCAGTCAGCTCAGAAGCCACCGGCTCAAAGGAGTCGATCTCCCGATGGGGAAGGAAAGGCAAGCGGTAGCAGGCACTCAAAGTCGCAGCCACGCCAAGCAGCAGCAGCAGCCGGGCGATTGATTTGCCGG
>JAOZRP010000017.1 GCA_029940125.1 bacterium | reverse complement strand
GTTCGGCGGCCAATACCGCTATGAGCCAAGCCCGAACATCCTGAATGTATTCCCGGCAATTTCTTGTTTTTTATACCCCTCAAGGGGGTACTGAAAAGAGTGACAACATTTCAGGCGTAAGGTGCTAAAGTTTGACGGTGGGAAAAAGCATGACGGTCGAAAGGCTCCAGAAAGTCATGGCGGCCCGGGGAGTGGCTTCCCGACGGCAGGCGGAAGTCATGATCAGCCAGGGACGGGTGCAGGTCAACGGCGTCGTGGTTACCGAGCTGGGAACCAAAATTGATCCCGAGAAGGATGAAATCCGGGTTGACGGAAAGCTGCTGGCTGCCGTTCAGGAACGGTTGTACCTGCTGCTGCACAAGCCGATCGGCTACGTGACCACCATGGACGATCCCCAAAAGCGGCGCACGGTCAGCGATTTGCTGGCCGGGATCAAGGTTCGGGTGTACCCGGTGGGCCGGCTGGACATCAATTCTTCCGGTTTGCTGTTCTGCACCAATGACGGTGAACTGGCACACCGGATGATGCATCCGCGCTACAAGTTGAAAAAATATTACCGGGTCACGGTTGAAGGCCAGATTTCGCCGGCGCAGCTGCAGCGTCTCCGCGACGGCGTGGAACTGGAAGACGGTTTTGCGCGGCCAGAACGGGTGGAGATAAAATATTCATCCGGAACGGAAACGGTGATAGAAATGATACTGCGCGAGGGGCGAAACCGCCAGGTCAGGAGAATGACGGCGGCCGTCGGCTGCCCGGTAAAAAAACTTGTCCGCACCCGGATAGGTTTCTTGCGTCTTGGCAGCCTGCCCAAGGGCAGCTATCGCTTTCTCAGTGCCGGAGAGATGGCAAAGCTGCGGCAAATGGTCGGCCTGGGCTGAAACGGGTTTTTCCTTAACGTCTGATAATAGATATTATGTTAACTTTGGTAAAAACGACAGCAGGATGAAAAAGTTCATTGCCGTAGCCGGCAACATGGGATCGGGAAAGTCAAAGCTGGTGGAGTTTCTCTGCTCCTACTACCCACTGACCCCCTATTACGAGCAGTACGAGAGCAATCCCTATCTGAAGGAATTTTACCAGGACATGAAATCCTGGTCCTTCAAGTCTCAGATTTTTTTCCTGACCCAGAAGTTTAAAAGCCACCTGAAGCTGATCCACGTTCAGAACTCGGTAGTCCAGGACCGGACCATTTATGAAGACGCGGAAATTTTTGCCCGCAACCTCTACCGCTCACGCTTGATGCGCAAGAGAGATTTCGAGACCTATTACGATCTCTACACCTCACTCCTTAACACCCTGCCGTCTCCCGATTTGCTCATCTACCTGCGCTGTTCCAACCGAACGATTAGGAAGCGGATTAAGAACCGTGGGCGTTCCTACGAACAAAACATCAGCCCCCGCTACCTGGGGCGTCTGAACCAGCTGTACGAGTCCTGGATAGCAAGTTATTCCCTGTCTGAAATCGCGATCATCAATACCGATGAGCTGGACTATATCCACAACCTGGTCGACATGGTGGATGTACGCAAAGTCATTGAAAAATACATCTAGCTTCCGGCCCGGTCGCCGGACAAAAGATTCTTGACAACCCGGCATTAATCCAGTACATAGAGCTGCTCTTACTCTTATAAATCCAAGGAGGTTTTTCCGATGATCTGCCAGACTGTACGCAAGGGACATGAATGTTTTTTAATGAAACCCAGTGGATGCTCAGCCAAAAAGGGCAAGTGCTATCCCATTATTGATAAATGCCAGGGCTGTGCCAAGGTTGTCGACATCGACGGCGAAAGCTACTGCCAGGTCTACCCCTACCCGGAGGCTAAATGGCAGGGCGGCATCTGCGTCATGGCTACCCATGTCAAGCGCAACGTGGAAGAAATCAAACAAAAGATAAACCCGTTGAAAGCTTCCAAACGAGGTGCGGGACGCTGATTGCCGCATGATTAAACAAGGTATTGATGTAGATCTTTATTGATATAAAAGGCAGAGCGCAAGCGCCTGCCTTTTCTTTTTTCTGTACGGGATTGATCATGAGAGTTACCGGCGGCAGCCGCCGTGGCCTGACGGTGGACGTTTCCGGCCTGCCGCAGCTGCGGCCGACCAAAGCGATGGTACGGGAGGCAATGTTTTCCGTCATCGGCACGGAGTACATCGTTGACGCCCTGGTCGCGGATCTGTTTGCCGGCAGCGGCATTCTGGCCATTGAAGCCTTGAGCCGCGGAGCCAAGGCCGCCTGGTGCGTCGACAGCGCCCCGGACAGCTGCCGGTTGATTGAAAAAAACCTGCACAAAGCCAAATTTCAGCAGCAATGCCAGGTAGTTAACTTATCGGCCGCCCGCTTCATTCAGGGCAAGAGCATTCAGTCGCAACATTTTGACCTGGTGTTCATGGACCCGCCCTATCGCTCCCCGGTTCTGAACCGAACCATAAAAATGATTGCCGAACAAAACTTTTTATCCCCTTCCGGCACCTTAGTGGTTGAGCATGATCACCGTGATGTGGTAGAAGTACCCTTGCCCCTGGAAATCTGGAAGCAAAAAAGATATGGTCATAGTTCCGTAACCTTCATAATCCGCCAACCGACAAGGAGTTAAGTCCATGGCCTGCCCTAAAATCGCTGTTTATCCCGGTTCTTTTGATCCCGTTACCAACGGGCACATCGACCTCATCAGTCGCGGGGTCAAGGTTTTTGACGAACTTTACGTGGCCGTGGCCTGCAACCAGGCAAAAAACAACCTGTTCAGCGTCTGTGAGCGGATGGAAATGATTCAGGAAATCTTTGCCGACAACCCCAGGGTAAAAGTATCGACTTTTGACGGGTTGTTAATCAATTACGTTCAGGAAGTCAATGCCCACGCCATCATCCGGGGACTGCGGGCCGTATCCGACTTTGAATACGAATTCCAGATGGCCCTCATGAACCGCAACCTGGCACCGACAGTCGAAACCTTTTTCATGATGTCCAAGGATACGTACATGTATGTCAGTTCAAGGATCGTCAAGGAACTGGCATCCCTGGGCGGTACGGTCAGCGACCTAGTCCATCCCCTGGTGGAAAAAAAGATCAAAGAAAAGTATCGCTCCAAATAATCCAGCGGATTTTCATCCGGAAACGCCGGTTTCCGGATGGGCCGTTAACCGTTCAGTCATAAGCCTTCAACTCAATATTGAGCTTGCGCGCTGGTCGCTAAAAGCTTGATGTGAAATTGCATTTAAGCAATATAGAAAACATAGGTTTTAAGTGTCATATAAGGGCGTTAACAAGGCATATGTAAAGATAATTCTAGCTTTGTTCATGTGGAGTTCCTGGGGGGTGATTATCAAGATCCTGGTCATATCCCCCTGGCAGGTGATCTTTTTTTCATCGCTTTTTTCCCTGCCGGTTCTTTACCTGGCGGCAAGATTTTATCGCTCCGCCGCCCAGCGTCTGATTCCGGATGTAAGGAAAAACTTCTGGCATATCCTGCTGCTGGCCGTTTTCCTGCTGCTCAATCTTTACTTTTATTTTCTGTCCCTGCGCCATACCAGCATCGCCAACGCAGTTTTCAGTCATTATACCGCCCCGATTTTTGTTGCCCTGCTGGCCCCGATCATTCTTCATGAAAAATTTGACCGCTGGACCGGCATTGCTTTGCCCCTTTCCCTGGCCGGCCTCTTCCTGATGCTCTCCCCTCACCTGCAGCTGCTGACAGACAAGCAGGCGGCACGGGGAATTGCCTTTGGCGTCATTTCCGGCCTGGCCTACGCCATGACCCTGATCATCGCCAAGGGCCTGACCAGGGGGCTGCCGCCGTTGTCCATTGCCTTCTGGCAGGGAATTTTCATTGTCGTCATGCTGCTGCCCATTGTTGCCCGGCTGCCGCTGGCGGTCCCCTTTTCCAACTGGATGATCCTGATAGCACTGGGTCTCATACACTGCAGCCTGGCACCTTTGATGTACGTCTCGGGACTGACGGCGGTCAGAGCGCAGCATGTAGCCATCATCGGCTACCTGGAACCGGTCAGCACCGTAATGATGGGCATGGTCATGCTGCGCGACATCCCTTCGCTGTTGACCGCAGGCGGCGGAATGCTCATTTTCGCGGCCGGTTTCCTGGTTATCTGGCAGGGTGGAAGTTAAGAAACGAAAGCACATGAATGCCATGAATCATAATAAAGTCTGGGTTTGTTCCGATATCTCTTCCCGCCTGGCCGCGGAGATGGCGGTAGAGCTGGGTATTTCTCCCATAGTTGCTGAAATTTTACTCAGGCGGGGCATTGACCAGCCTGACGTTATGGAGCGTTTTCTCTCTCCGTCCCTTGCCCATCTCCCTGACCCCTCCCTGCTCAAGGGAATGGACAAAGCGGTGCAGCGTCTCATACGGGCCTGTCAGCGCCGGGAAAAAATCCTGGTCTATGGAGACTACGACGTTGACGGCATTTCATCAACAGTCATCCTGGTCCAGTTTTTCCGTCAGCTGGGCATGAAAGTTTTCTATCACATTCCTTCAAGAATACAGGAAGGATACGGGCTCAACAGTGAAATTATCAGCCGCTATGCCCGGGAGGGAGTTTCCGTCCTGATAACGGTCGACTGCGGCATTTCCAATCTTGATGAAGTCAAACACGCCGCCGGCTTTCACATGGATACGATTATCACCGATCACCATGAACCCCCGGCTGAACTTCCGAATGCCTATGCCATTATCAACCCGAAACAAGACGGCTGCCGCTATCCGGAAAAGAACCTGGCCGGAGTCGGGGTGGCCTTCAACCTGCTGGTTGCCTGCCGGCGTGAAATGCGCTCAGCCGGCATGCTGCCCGGTGAAATAAACCTGAAACGCTACCTGGACATGGTTGCCCTGGGAACGGTGGCGGATGTGGTTCCCCTGACCGGGGTCAACCGGGTCCTGGTGAAGTACGGCCTGGAGGAAATTGCCAGCGCCCACCGCCCCGGGCTTGAGGCACTGCTCTCCATCAGTCGGGTTGAACGTCAAAACGGCATCACCGCCAGAGACATCGCCTTCAAGCTTGCCCCGCGCCTGAACGCTGCCGGAAGGATGGATTCAGTTCATGATGCCATGGAACTGCTGCTGACCGATGACGCCGCGGTGGCCGATGAGCAGGCTTACCGCCTGCAGCAGCTGAACCAGCAGCGCCGCAAGGTTGAGGAAGTCATTTTTGAAGAGGTCAACAACTGCCTGGCCCTTGATCGTCAACATGGCGGAAAGCACGTCACCGTCCTGGCCTCCGCTGACTGGCACGAAGGGGTCATCGGCATTGTCGCTTCCAAGATTGCCGAGCGCTATTTCCAGCCGACCATGCTGGTCAGCATCAATGAAGAGGGGATTGGCAAGGCTTCAGGGCGCAGCATTCCCGGCATTCACCTGCTGGATATGATCTCCAAGTGCAGTAATTACCTGAACCGTTTCGGCGGACACCAGATGGCAGTCGGCTTTTCCATTAATCATGACAACCTGGAAGCGTTCCGCGACTCTCTCGACCGCCTGGTGGCTGAACAGCTGCAGAACCTGGAACTGCAGCAGGAGTTGAGCCTCGACGGCCGGCTGCAGCTCGGCAGCCTGTCCTTCCAACTGCTTGAAGAAATCGCCCGGCTGGCACCTTTTGGCTTCGGAAACCCGGAACCGGTTTTTGCGGCTGAAGGGCTCGAGGTAAAGCGGGCTTCCATTGTCGGCAGAAATCATCTGCGGCTGGAAATCCGCGATCAATCAGCCAGCGCCAGTGCCATTGGCTTCAACATGGGTGAACAAAAAATTTCCGCCGGCGATCTGGTCAGTCTTGCATTCGTACCACAGGTCAACATCTGGAACGGCAACCGGTCCATTCAGCTGAACCTGAAGGATATCCGCCGGCGGCAGGCGGATTGAAATCAGCGGTCAAAAAACGGACTTTTACTGGAAACCGAGAGCGGAACGGCATAAGCAACCATAGTACCTTCGGGCAGCAGCCCCATGTCCAGAGCCGTCCGGCCGAAGGAAAACATAATGCGGTTGTCTATGTGGTGCCGGGCGGCCACCGAAACCGCCGAACCCAGAGCAATGCCCAGGTCGATGATATTGAAACCGCAGCGGCCGCCTTCCTGGCTGCATTCCTGGCAGTTTTCATAACCGCAGTAGCCGCAGTAGGGAATGCCCAAAGGGGCGAGGGTTGTACCCAGAACCAGCACCGCCGCACACTGGTAGATATTTTCAGCGTCCCGGCGAAAAAAGGGGATGTCTTCCCGTTCGGCGATCTCCACCATCCTGGCTGCCACCATATCCTTGTCTTCACCGGTAAAAATCACTGAAACCAGTCGATCAGCGCCCTTTCCTTTTGGGGCGGTACGGGCGGCAGCGGCCATCAGGTCCGCCACGGTCATGACGGCGTTCAATTCGCTTGTCTGCATATCCTTGATAATCATGGTCCCTCCTCCAGGCCGTTTTCCGACTGGGAAACGGCCTTTTTCCTCTTTTTCAACTCCAGCAATTCCTCTTCCAGTTCTTCGATTTCCAGCAACTGATACGGCCTGACTGAGTGGCGCGGCACCGCGGCCTTTTTCCTTTCCAACAGTTCTTCCAGCTGGTGTATGGCATCCTGCAAAGCATCGTTTTCCATGGCATCCTCCCATGGTCTTCATAGCATTTCTTCCGGTCCAGGTCTAAGAAAAAGAGTGGAAATGGAAATGAAAAAATGCTAAGGCATTGACTGTCTACCAAGAGAAAGGAATGTAATCGACCATGAGTCAAAAGGTAATCTGGGCTCCCTGGCGGATGGAATACATTTTGGACGACAACAAGCAGTCCCTCAAGAACCAGTGTCTCTTTTGCCAGATAGCAGCGGAGTCAGCCGACCGGCAAAACCTGGTTCTTTACCGGGGTAAACACGCCTACGTGATGATGAACCGCTACCCCTACAACAACGGGCACCTGATGATCATACCTTTCCAGCATACCAATGACCTGGCGCAGCTCCCGGCGCCGGTTTTCGTGGAAGTAATGGAATTGTTCCGGCGTTCCATTGCCAATCTGCAACAGGCTCTCCAGGCCGACGGTTTCAACGGCGGCATCAACCTGGGGAAAATAGCCGGGGCCGGCATTGACGCTCACCTTCATTTTCACATTGTGCCTCGCTGGCAGGGAGATTACAACTTCATGCCGGTCATCGGTGAAACCAAGGTTATGCCCCAGCACCTTCTGGAAACCTATGATAATTTGGTCCAATACTTTACCGCTGAAAGGATGGAATCGTAAAATGAGATATGTAAAAATAATTTTTCTGCTCCTTTTCTTAACCCTGCTGCTGGTTTTTGTGTTTGAAAACATGCCTGCCCTGTCTCAAACGGTTGAACTGCGCTACAACCTGGCGGTTGTTGCTCTGGGACCAGTACAGATACCTTTGTACGCGATCCTGTTTATCGCTCTTTTCTGCGGCGCCTTGTCGGTGGCCGTGGTTGACATCATGCTGCTCTTTCGCCAGCGGCGAACGATGAAGAAGAAAAATAAACAGATCAAGGACCTGGAGGCTGAACTGGAAAAATACCGCAACCTGCCGCTCATGGAAGCAGCGGACGGCGACCTGGTTGAACCCGCCGCTGATCAAATGGAAGAAAAGCCCGTGGCAACAGGGTGAAGAAATGAACGCCTACCTGATTGCCGGCATAGTACTCATTCTTTTTCTGCTTATCCTTCTTTTCCTGCTGAAAAAGAGGTTTATTTCTTCAGGTCGCGGCAATCATCTGGAAAAAGCAGCAAAAAACGGCCGGGCAACGGAGAAGCAGGACACCCTGCTCCGCTCCTATTTCCGGGGCTTGTCTTATATCCTTTCCAACGAAACCGACCGGGCCCTGGTTGAATTCATCAAAGTTGCCCAGATGAGTTCAGACACCAGCGAAATATACCTGGCGCTGGGACAGCTGTTTCGCAATACCGGTGAAGTCGACCGGGCCATCAGGATCCACCGCAACCTCCTCCTCCGTTCTTCTCTGCCGGATGACATTACCCTGCAGACCATGTTTGAAATCGGTCTTGATTACAAAAAAGCCGGCCTCATCGAACGGGCGGGCCGGACCTTTGAAGAGCTGCATGAAAAATTCCCCACCTATGTCGACGCCTTGCAGGAGTTGGGCGGCATCTATGAAATGTGCCGGGAATGGGACAAGGCCATCAAAATACAGAAAAAACTTGCCGAGTTAAGCGACAACAGTGATTCTGACAATATCCTGGCGCACCTGACCACGGAAATGGCCAAGGAGGCTGAACAGGCAGGCAAGACATCCAAAGCGATGACCCTGTACCGCCAGGCGATCAGCATTAATAAAAACTGCATGGATGCCTGGCTGCACCTGGGCGATCTGCAGCTTAAAAAAGGCAAAGAACAGGAAGCGGTGAATTCATGGACAAAGGCGTTTGAAATCAATCCGGACCTGGCAAAACTGGTCGTGGGTCGCTTCTCCCAGCTTTCTCCCGAAAAGGGCAAGAAAAGGAAGGATGATTTTTTCCAGAGTTGTCTGGATACCTATGCCGATAATATTCATTTTATTTTCTGTTACATCAATTTTCTGTTGGATGTAAATCGTACCGATGAAGCGGCCGACTGGATAAAACGCGTCATGTTTACCAATCCCGATGCCGCGGAAATTTTTCCCGTTGTTGCCAGGCTGGTAAAATCAACTGAAAGCTGCAAACAATACCAGCCGTTTCTGCAGGAGTTTTTTACTATCTACAAACCTCCCCTCAAGCCGTATCAATGCCGTCAATGCGGCTACCAGCTTGACGAAGTAGTATGGAAATGTCCCAAATGCGCTCACTGGGACACCATCGGTCCCCGTTAGGAGGAATTCAGTTCATGGACAACCGTCGCGGCTTCCTTCGCTTTCCTCTTATCCTTTCCCTGGAATTTAATATTATTAACAAGAAAAACCAGATGCTTGGCCCCTACTCCGGAAAAGCAGTCAATTTAAGCGGTGGCGGCCTGCTGTTTTCCACCCCCTGCCCCCTGCTGCGTCATGGCACGTTGATCATCATCAGGTTTTTAAACGAGGAAGGAAACGGCCTGGAGGGTGATTTTCTGGCCCGGGTCATCAGAAGCAAAAAACAGGCGGCAAAGCAGGAGAATCACCTGCCCCACTACCTGGTGGCGGTAGAGTTTAAATTTATCAAGGAATCACGCCGTTCAGCCATTCTGGCTTACGTCAACCGCCGCAATCTGAAACGAAAAAAAACGGCAACCTCAGCATGATTCGGGAAGCTGCAATGAGCCGATGAACTCGCTGACCCGGCTGATGGAACGTTCCCGCAGGAACGCTTCGATGCCGGCGGCAATCTCGGCGGCAACGGCGGGATTGACAAAGTTGCCGGTACCAATCTGGACGGCCGTTGCCCCTACCAGCAGAAATTCCAAGGCGTCCCTGGCCGACGTTATGCCCCCAATGCCAATCACGGGAATTTTCACTTTTTGCAGCACCTGGTAAACCATGCGCAGGGCAACCGGTTTGATGGCCGGACCCGAAAGGCCGCCGGTAACGTTGGCCAGCACCGGCCTGCCGCTTTGCAGGTCGACTGCCATGCCGGTCAGGGTGTTGATCAGGGAAATGCAGTCGCTGCCCGCCTCTGCCACCGCCACCGCCATGCCGGCAATGTCGGTTACATTGGGAGACAGCTTGGTAATCAACGGCAATGACGTCTGACGGCGCACGGCGGCAACCAGGCCGGCTGCCATTTCAGGATCGGTGCCAAACTGCAGGCCACCGGCCTTCACGTTGGGACAGGAGATGTTGATCTCCAAAGCATCGATGCCTGCTTCCCGGTCCAGGATGCCGGCCAATTCCACATATTCGTCAACCGTTTCACCGAAAAAATTGACGACTACGGTCGCCTTGGCCGCCTTCAGACCGGGCAGTTCATCGCGTAAAAAAGCTTCCACACCGATGTTTTCAAGACCGATGGCATTGAGCATGCCGCAGGGAGTTTCCATAATCCGGGGCGGTGGATTGCCGGCTTTCGGCAGCAGGGAAAGACCCTTGGTAACCACGGCCCCAAGCTGGTCCAGTTCCAGGTACGGTTCATACTCGCGACCGTAGCCAAAAGTGCCGGAAGCGGTCATCACCGGATTTTTCAGGCACAGTCCGGGGGCCAGCGATACAGAGAGATCAATCATGCTTTTTTCAGTCAAAGCAACCTCAAGGTTTCGGCATCAAACACCGGTCCGTCCTGGCAGATTTTAACCCACGGATGCCGGTCGTCACCGGTTTTTTTCCTGGTTACGCAGCCAAGGCAGACCCCAAAACCGCAGGCCATGCGGCTTTCCAGGCTGAGATAGCAGGAACAGGAGGCCTCCGCGGCCAATTTTCCAAGGGCTATGAGCATGGGCAAGGGACCACAGGCGCAGATCACCGGCTTTTCACCGCCGGATTTAAGCTGCCAGGAAACCAGTTCCGTCACCAGGCCGTGATGCCCCACGCTGCCGTCATCGGTAGCTATGCTCAGTTGAAGTCCTTTTTCCTGATCAGCCCGTTTTCGCAATTCATCAGTGCAGAGCAGTTCAGCAGCGGTTCGGGCTCCCACGATCAGCTCCAGGGGCGGGTGTCCCGAGGCCAGCAGCCCATTCAGCAGGCTGAAAATCGGTGCGATGCCAATGCCGCCGGCAACCAGCATGATCTTTGGCTTGCCGGTTATGGTTGCAAGCGGAAACCCGTTGCCCAGCGGTCCATGAACCGACAGCACGGTACCGGCAGCCACCTGCTGGAGGATGCCGGTGCCCCGACCCACGGCCTTAACCAGCAGTTCAAAGCTGTCATCCCTGAGCCGGCAGACGCTGAAAGGCCTTTTCAGTAAAGGATCAAGGTGAGATGAAACCGCAACATCGACCATCACAAACTGGCCGGGATTAAACCGCTGGAGAAACTCTTTCGGGCAGGAAAGCCGGATGCTGAAGGTATCGGGAGTTATGGTTTCCCGCTGCAATACGGTGCTGTGAAAAAGGATCA
Organism: bacterium; assembly: GCA_029940125.1. GTDB lineage: Bacteria > Desulfobacterota > Anaeroferrophillalia > Anaeroferrophillales > Anaeroferrophillaceae > DQWO01. The sequence continues at coordinate 3,868 of JAOZRP010000017.1, read as the reverse complement.
TTTTACAAGACTGCTTTCATCAGCAGGGCGTCTTCACCGCTGCCGGCATAGTATTTCGGACGGCTGCCGATGCGGTGAAAATCAAAGGACTGATACAGGGCCAGGGCAGTGCGATTGACAATACTCACCTCAAGAAATATTTCCCTGATCTTTTCCTGCTTTAAACGGGCAAACATTTTCCGCATCAGCAAAGCTGCCGTACCCTGCTGCCGGCAGCCGGGATCCACCGCAATCCTGATCAAGGTTGCTTCGTCAAGGCAGCAGTGAAAACAGATGAAGCCCAGCAGCGGGGACAACTTGCCCTGTTCCAAGCGGGCAGCAACGTAGAGGTGTTTACGCTTCCCGGTCAACTCTTCCAAAAACATCTGCCGGCTCCAGGGCCGGGAAAAACATTTCCGGTCAATCTCCAGCAGCCCTTCCAGGTCGGTGGAAGATGCACGCCACAGTTGCAAACGCTCAACGGCCACAATCGGATGGATCCCCCATCAATTTGTCCAGAGCATGGGCAAGGGCCGGTTCAATGACCGCCAGGCACTCCCGAACCCCTTTTGGACTCCCGGGCAGGTTGATGATCAGACTCTGTTTGCAGATGCCTGACACCGCTCGGGAAATCATCGCGTGGGGGGTTATTTTACAGCTCTCGCTGCGCATGGCCTCGGCAAAACCGGGAGCCTGGCGCTCAATAACCGCCAAAGTGGCTTCAGGGGTGATGTCACGGGGAGAAAAACCGGTGCCGCCGGTGGTAAGAATCAAGGGAACGTGTTCATCCACCCATCGGCGAAGCTGCCTGATAATCTGCTCCTCTTCATCGGGAACGATTTCCCGGGCGACAACCTGGTAGTCGGTTTCAGCCCCGTTGAGAAATCCATCGACAGCCGGCCCGCTCAAATCCTCCCGCAGGCCGCTGGATCCCCGGTCGCTGACCGTCAGGACGGCTACTTTATAACTCATTTTTTTCATCCAGATCCTGGATCAATTTATATTCGATGCTGTCAACCAGAGCCTGCCAGCTGGCTTCGATGATGTTGCTGGACACCCCGACCGTCCCCCACTTGTTGCCGCTGCTGTCGCTGGTTTCAATCAACACCCTGGTCACCGCCTTGGTGCCCCGGTCGGAGGAAAGAATTCTGACCTTGTAGTCGGTCAATTTTATTTCTTTCAGAACCGGGTAGAATTTCTCCAGGGCATTGCGCAGGGCCTTGTCCAGGGCTTCCACTGGACCGTCGCCGATGGCGGCCGTATGTTCCACGTGACGGTCAACGCGCAGCATCACCGTCGCCTCGGAAAGGGGCAGCCGGGTACGGCGGAATTTTTCAATGATGACCCGGAAGCCGAGCAGGTTGAAAAAAGGCTTGTAGGTTCCCAGGGTCTTTTTCACCAGCAGTTCAAAAGAAGCTTCGGCGCCTTCAAACTGAAATCCTCGGTTTTCCAGATCTTTAATCCGCTCCAGAATTTTGCGGGTCTGCTCATCGTTCCCCACATCCAGATTGTATTCCCGGGCTTTATACATAATATTGCTGCGCCCCGAAAGATCGGAAACCAGCACCCGGCGGCGGTTGCCGACCCAGTCGGGCGAGATATGTTCGTAGGTCAGTGGATCTTTCTGCACGGCGCTGACATGGATGCCGCCCTTGTGGGCGAAGGCGCTCATGCCGACAAAAGGCTGACGGTTGTTGTGCCGCTTGTTGGCAATTTCATCCACATAGCGTGACAGGGAAGAAAGCTTCTGCAGGCTTTCCTTTTGCAGAACTTTATGCCCCATTTTCAGCTGCAGGTTGGGAATGATGGAAATCAGGTTGGCATTGCCGCAGCGCTCTCCGAAGCCGTTGATGGTTCCCTGTATATGGGTCACGCCGCATCTGACCGCCATGAGCGAATTGGCCACCGCTACCTCAGAGTCATTGTGAACGTGGATTCCCAGCTGCGGCTTGGCGGGCTTCAGCGCTTTTTTTACCTGCCTGATGATTTCAGCCAGTTCAAAAGGCAGGGTGCCACCGTTGGTGTCACACAAAACCAAACAGTCCGCCCCGCCATGGATGGCCGCCTTCAAGGTTTCCAGGGCGTATTCCTGGTTGTGCTTGAAGCCGTCAAAAAAATGTTCAGCGTCATAGATAACCTCGTCCATCTTCGGCTTCAGATAGGCCAGCGAATCCTCAATGACCGTCAGGTTGTCGTCCAGACTGATGTTCAGGGCATTGGTAACATGGAAATCCCACGATTTGCCGAAAATGGTCGCCACTTTTACCCCGGAGGCAATAATGGCCTGCAGGTTGGGATCGTTATCAGGCTGGTTCTCGATTTTCCGGGTGCTGCCAAAAGCGGTAACCTTGGCCTTTTTCAGGGAAACTTTTTTAATCTGCTTGAAAAAGGTCATGTCCTTGGGATTGGAACCAGGCCAGCCTCCTTCGATGTAGTGAATGCCGAATTCATCCAGTTTCCTGGCGATGCGAACCTTGTCGCCGGCCATCAGGGAAATATCTTCCGCCTGGGTGCCGTCCCGGAGGGTAGTGTCGTAGATTTTGATGGTAGCCATATTCTATTCCTTGCACTCCGGATCTTTATCCAACTGGAATTCTTCGTGGAGGACCCTGACTGCCAACTCAGTATATTTTTCCGCGATCACACAGGAAACCTTGATCTCGGAGGTACTGATCATCATGATGTTGATATTTTCCCGGGCCAGGGCGGAGAACATCCGGGAGGCAACATTGGCATGGGTGCGCATGCCAATGCCGACGATGGAAACCTTGGCAATTTTGTCGTCGCCCAGAACGGTTTTGCCGCCTATTTTCCGACAGATTTCACCAATAATGGACAGGGAACGCTGGTAATCGTTTTCTGGAACGGTAAAGGTCAGATCGGTCAAACCTTCCTCGGAAATATTCTGGATGATCATGTCCACGACAATTCCCTGGTCCGCAATGGATGAAAAGATGGCGGAGGCAATCCCCGGCTGATCCGGTATCCCGTGGATGGTAATCTTGGCTTCATTTTTATTGGCAGCAACTCCTGAAACGACGGCTTTTTCCATTAATTCATCCTCCTGGCAGACAACAGTTCCCTCGTCATCCGAAAAACTTGAGCGTACATGAAGGGGAATCCCATATTTTTTGGCAAATTCAACCGACCTGATCTGCAGCACCTTGGCTCCCTGGCTGGAAAGTTCCAGCATTTCATCGTAGGATATCCGGGAAAGCTTGCGGGCCTGGTGGCAGATGTTTGGATCGGTAGTGTAAATGCCGTCAACATCGGTATAAATTTCACACAAGTCAGCCTGCAGTGCCGTGGCAACGGCCACCGCGCTGGTATCCGATCCTCCCCGCCCCAGGGTGGTAATGTTCCCGCTCCGGTCAATGCCTTGAAAACCGGCAATAACCACGATATATCCATTTGTCAGCGCTTCGTTGATCCGTTCAGGATCAATCTGCTCAATTCTTGCCTGGGTGTAGGCGTCATCGGTCAGAATCTGCACCTGGTGGCCGAGAAAGGAACAGGCTTTTTCACCCATGGTGCCGATGGCCATGGACATCAGGGCAATGGAAACCTGTTCCCCGGTCGAAACCAGAACATCCATTTCCCGTTCATTGATGTGCCCGGAATCGTCTTCCAGCTCTTCGGCCAGAGCCAGCAGGCGGTCGGTTTCTCCCGCCATTGCCGACAAAACAGCCACCACCTGGTTTCCCCGGCGCTTGGTGGCCACGATGCGACGGGCAACGTTTTTAATCCTCTCGATGCTGCCCACCGAGGTGCCGCCATATTTTTGTACGATTAATGCCATAACGATAAACTCTCAATTACTTTGAAATTATCAGCACTGTCCGGTTAGTGCCTTATCCCTGAAAGGCTGTCACTCTTTTCAGTACCCCCT
>JAOZRP010000594.1 GCA_029940125.1 bacterium | reverse complement strand
AACAAAATAAAATCCCGGCCGTCAAGCCAGAAATAAGCAGCGGTAAAACAGCTTCAAACCCCTTGTCACCAGCAAAAATATATGGTAGTAGCCAATAACTTGCGTATACGGAGAATGAAGGCTTCTCCACGTTAAAACATGGTTACCGGTCAACCGGAAGCTTGTCTCGGCACCTGCACGTTCTCAATCACCCGGCTGGCCGCAAAATATTTCAATTTTCTTTATTATTTTTCAGGAGGAAGTTATGGCTTATCAATTCATGAGTGTTGAAGTCGCCGACGGAGTTGGAACCATCTGGCTGAACCGGCCGCCGGCAAATTCACTGAACCGCGAGGTGGTGGAAGAACTGGCGGGAATTTTTGCTGAACTGCGCGACAATGACGATGCCAAGGTGCTGCTGATTGCCAGCAAAATTCCCGGCTTTTTCGTCGCCGGGGCCGACATCAAGATGTTTGCCGAAATGACCCCCGACCAGGCCTGGGACATTGCCGCCCGGCTGCAGGAAGTCAACCAGATGCTCGAAGACATGCCGAAAATATCCATCGCCGCCATCAGCGGCTACGCCCTGGGCGGCGGGCTGGAGCTGGCCCTGGCCTGCGACTTCCGCTTCATGGCCGAAAGCATCACCATCAAGGACAAAGAGCGCACCCCGACCCTTGGCCTGCCGGAAACCACCCTCGGCATCCTGCCCGGCGCCGGCGGCACCCAAAGGCTTAGCCGCCTGCTGGGACCCAAAAAGGCCCTCTATTACATCGCCACCGCCACCCAGATCAAACCCCGGGAAGCCCTGGAACTGGGACTGGTGGAAAAGCTGTTCCCCGGCGACAAGCTGATTGAAGAATCCATAGCCTTCGCCAAGGAGATGGCCACCAAGGCGGTAGTCGGCATCGGCTGCGCCAAGAAATCCATCTACCAGGGCTTCAACAAGGAAATGAAAGACGGGCTGCGCATTGAATGCGACGCTTTCAAAGAAGCCTTCGGCAGCAAAGACGCCACCGAGGGACTGAACGCCTTCATTGAGAAGAGACCACCGAAGTTCGAAGGAAAATAAAACGATGAAACGATGGGGCCGCATCTTTGGAAACCTAACCTTTAAGGTGCGACCCCATCCAAACATCTAAGGCGGGCTTAAC
>JAOZRP010000249.1 GCA_029940125.1 bacterium | reverse complement strand
CCTCAAGGGGGTACTGAAAAGAGTGACAGCCTTTCAGGGATAAGGCACTAACAGCCAGCGGCTGATAGCTAATGGCTAAACATAAGGACCAACGAATGAAAGAATACGATATTGCCGTGATTCCCGGGGACGGCACCGGGCCGGAAGTGGTGGCGGAGGCCAGGAAAGTCCTGGATGCCGTGGGCGGGCTGGAAGGTTTCAGCTGCGCCTACCAGGTGTATGACTTCGGCGGCGAACGCTACCTGAAAACCGGTGAAACTCTGCCTGAAAGCGCTATTGAGGAACTGCGGGGCTTCAAGAACATCCTCCTCGGGGCCATCGGCCACCCGGACGTGAAGCCGGGCATCCTGGAAAAAGGCATTCTGCTCAAGCTGCGCTTTGCCCTCGACCAATACATCAACCTGCGGCCGGTGAAACTGTACGCCGGGGTGGAAACGCCCCTGAAGGACAAGGGACCGGAGGACATTGATTTTGTCGTGGTCCGGGAAAATTCCGAAGGCCTGTATACCGGGTCTGGCGGTTTTCTGAAGCAGGGGACGGCCGACGAGGTTGCCATCCAGGAGTCTATCAACACCCGCAAGGGGGTGGAGCGCTGCCTGCGCTACGCCTTCGACCTCTGCCGGGAGCGGGGGCGGGAGAAAAAACTGACCCTCTGCGGCAAAACCAACGTGTTGACTTACGCCTTCGACCTCTGGCAGCGGGCTTTCAACGAGGTGGCCGCCGAGTATCCCGACATTACCACCGACTACGGCCACGTGGACGCGGTCTGCATGTGGATGGTGAAAAATCCCGAATGGTTTGACGTCATCGTTACCGACAACATGTTCGGCGACATCATCACCGACCTGGGAGCAATGATCCAGGGAGGCATGGGCATTGCCGCCGGCGGCAACATCAATCCTCACGGTACGTCCATGTTTGAACCCATCGGCGGGTCCGCGCCGAAGTATACCGGCCAGAACGTCATCAACCCGCTGGCGGCGATCATGGCTGCCCAGATGATGCTCCAGCACATGGGCGAGGAGGCGGCGGCCGGCCGGGTGGAAAAGGCGGTGGTGACGGTCCTGCGCGACAAATTGGAAAGCGTTGCCGCCGGCCGGATGGGCTACACGACCAGTGAGGTTGGCGACCTGGTGGTGGAAAATCTATAATTTATTTTGCGAAGCGGAAGAGTGAGATGAAAAAAGAAGCGTACAATGTAGCAGTGGTCGGCGCCACCGGCGCCGTCGGCGAAGAAATGTTGAAAGTGCTGGCGGAGCGGGATTTTCCCGTCGCGGCGCTGAAGCCCCTGGCTTCGTCCCGGTCGGCGGGTTCCACGGTGGAATTTCGCGGCAAGGAATACCTGGTGGAAGAGTTGACCGATGATTCCTTCGCCGATATCGACATTGCCCTGTTTTCCGCCGGCGGTTCGGTCAGCACCCGTTTTGCCCCGTCGGCCGCCAGCAGCGGCGCGGTGGTGGTTGACAATACCAATGCCTTCCGCATGGAGCCGGACATTCCCCTGGTGGTGCCGGAAGTCAATCCCCACGCCATCGCCGGCTACCGCAACCGGGGCATCATTGCCAATCCCAACTGCTCCACCATCCAGATGGTGGTGGCCCTGAAGCCCATCTACGACGCCGCCGGGATCAAGCGGGTGGTGGTTTCCACCTACCAGGCGGTTTCGGGAAGCGGCAAGAAGGCGATCCGGGAACTGGAACAACAGATTCTGTCCATCTACCAGCAGCATGAAATGCCGATCGAGGTTTATCCCCACCAGATTGCCTTCAACTGCCTGCCTCACATCGACGTCTTCCTGGACAACGACTACACCCGGGAAGAGATGAAGATGGTCAACGAAACCAAGAAGATCATGGAAGACGACCGGATCATGGTCACTGCCACCACCGTGCGGGTGCCGGTGTTCTTCAGCCATTCCGAGTCCGTCAACGTGGAAACCGAGAACTTTATTTCTGCCGACGAAGTCAAGGAAATCCTCAGCCGGGCCCCGGGTGTCCGGGTGGTGGACAACCCGGCGAAAAATGAATATCCGCTGGCCATCGATGGAGCCGGGCAGGACGATACTCTGGTGGGCCGCATCCGCCAGGATGAATCCATTGCCAACGGCATCAATATGTGGGTGGTGGCCGACAACATCCGCAAAGGGGCCGCCCTGAACGCGGTGCAGATTGCCGAAATCCTGATCCGGGAGTACCTGTAAAGGAAATGCTGCCTGAATGAGCTGCCGCCTTTCAGCCGTCAGCCCTTGGTGCGCGTATATCTGGAAAGGTTCATCCCGGTGAACGCTTTCAGCGATCGGCAATCAGCTTTCAGCAAAGCGTTGAACAATCAATTCGCTAAGCCGGGAGCTCAGGGCTGACAGCTAACCGTCCGTCCGGAGACGCCGGTTTCCGGGTGGAAACTCGTGTGAAGGTATGGACAGAACCGGAACCCCGTTCACCAATCGGCTTTTAAACCTGATTTTCTTCTGGTGCCGCCTGCGGCCGGTGCAGTGGCTGACCAACCTCTGTTGCGTCAACAAGGTCAGGATCCAGAAACCGGTGGCGGTCAGGGAAGTGGTGGCGGCGGTGGGCCGTTATTACCGGGAACACAAGCTGGAAGCGGCCCTTGACGCCCGCCAGGCCCGCATCTACCAGAAAATTTATTTCCGCCAGAAAGCCAAAAGCATCCAGCGCAAGCTGGAGGGTCAGGAAAAAGGCGACGAGGTCGGCAAAGATCCTGCCAAGCTTCGCAGCCTGCTTTTCTTCTACCGGCGCCGCTCGCAGGAGCTGAACCGGCTAAAACAGCCGGCCGCCATTATTGACTACCTGTCCCGCTACTACATCGAGGACATGGCCGCCGATTTCGACCCGGCCTTTCTGATTGCCTTCCGCAGCATCGCCCGCCGCATCTTTCCGCACCTGGTCAAAAGCATCAGGCTGTCGGAAGCGGAGCCGGGCGTTTTCGACCAGGTCAAGGAGTTGATGGGCGAAGCCCCGGTGTTCATCCTCCCCAACCATATTTCCAACGCCGACCACATCCCCATCTGCCTGGCAATCAACGGCTTCAAAGGGCTGCAGCCGGTGATTGCCGCCGGCGCCAACCTCTTCCGCGGGGTTTCCAACTGGATCATGCCCCGGGTTAATGCCTATAAAATCAGGCGGGAGCACCTGGGGCGGGATTCCCGCTGGTTCCAGAATCTCAAGTGGTTTCACAACCCCGTCTATCGCCAGGTGCACCAGGAATACCTGTACTATCTCTGGGACCATAATGAACCCTTCATGTTCTACCTTGAAGGCACCCGGTCGCGGGACGGCCGGATCGGTGAGCCGAAAACCGGCATCATGGAAAACCTGGCCGATTACGTCAAAAAAACCGGCCGGCAGGTCTACCTGGTTCCGGTTTCCCTGTCTTATACCATTGTTCCCGAGGATGTGGACATCGAGGCGAGCCGGACGGGGAAGAATATTTCGGAAAAGGATATCTTTGCCCAGCTGGCCGTGCTGGACAAGCAGTACGCCAAATTGCCGGATTCGGCCATCCACGTGCGCTTTTCGGCGCCGATTGCCTACGGGCCGGAGTCGGGCGGCATCGGCGATACCGTGGACCGGCTGATGGAGGCCATCGGCCGGGGAGTGGTGCGGCCTTATACCTCGATGCTGGCCCGGGCCGTTGTCTCCCTCTGCGATCCCGATCGGGACACCTTCACCATCGAGGAAGTCAATGACTATTTTCTCGAACATTTTGACCGGGTGCCGGAGCTTGCCGATGCCGACGTCCCCGAGGAAATCATGACGGCCCTCACCGCCTTTTCCCGCAAGGGCTTCATCGAACTGGACAACATGACCGGGGACTACCGGCTGCTCAACCTGCCCCTGGTTCGGCAGTATGCCAACCGCATCGCCCACCTGGATTGACCAGCAGTGCCGCAAAAAGAAATCAGTTTTCCCCGCTACCTGCATGGGGACAGCGGATTCCTTCCCCCTTCCAGGCCGGTTTGAAGCAGTGGTTGCAGGAAGTGCAGG
>JAOZRP010000593.1 GCA_029940125.1 bacterium | reverse complement strand
TTTTCACCAACCCCTGCAGGAAGCAAACAAATGAACAAACATTTTTATCAAATCTTTCGCGATTACCAGGAAATTTCAGTTCGCTACCACGAAAAATCCCTTTCGGTCTGGTGCTACTACAAGCCAACACCCCGTCCCTGTTTTTCCATGACCGTTCTCAAAGAGGCCCTGCACATCCAGCAGGCCATCATCAAATACTTTACATCTCTAGCGGCAAATGAAACCCCAGCCATCCGCTACCTCATCCAGGCATCCCAGGTACCAGGCGTTTTCAACCTGGGCGGAGATTTAGCTTTATTTACAAAATTAATTGCCGATAGGGATAGAAATAAACTGCTGGAATACGCGACCCGCTGCATTGACATCTGTTATTTGAACGCGGTCAATTTGCGCCTGCCCATCACCACCATTTCCCTGGTTCAGGGAGCGGCACTGGGCGGCGGTTTTGAATCCGCCCTGGCCAGCAATGTTCTCATCGCCGAAGAAGGGAGCGAGATGGGTTTCCCGGAAATCCGTTTCAACCTCTTTCCCGGCATGGGAGCCTACAGCCTGCTGGCCCGGCGCCTGGGAATGCTTGCCGCTGAAAAGATGATAACCAGCGGAGAAATTTATTCAGCCAGGAAATTGTTTCAGCTGGGTCTTGTCCATGAGCTGGCTGAGCCCGGGAAAGGGCGGGAAGCAACGGAAACCTTTATCAGGAAGCACAGCCGGTCTTCAAACGGCAGGCGAGCTCTGCAGCGGGTGCAGCAGCGTTACCACCCAATCACGTACGAGGAATTAAAAGATATTACCACTATCTGGGTGGACGCCGCCTTGAAGCTGAAATCCAGTGATCTGCGCATGATGGAGCGATTGGTCAAAACGCAAAATCGTAAAGTTTCCACCAGCGACAGGCAGAAAAAATCCGGGAACCTGCTGCGCACTCCCCAGGACCGGCGTTTTCTCTTCCAGAACATCAGCTTCCCGCTGACAGACTGGTCAGGAAACACTATTTTGTCCGACCGGCGAAAAAGTCATGACCGCCGTTCGCCGCAAACCAGAGCAATGAGCCACTGAAAGCGGCTTCGAAAAATGAATTGCTGATCCGGAAACCGACGGCGGCAAGACGATGAAAGATTAAGCAGTTTACTTTTT
>JAOZRP010000248.1:2539-4017 GCA_029940125.1 bacterium | reverse complement strand
ACTGCCGCGGGTCGAAAAGGTGGCTTTTGAGCGGCGCGATGCGGAAAGTGTTATGATCACTAACCTGGGCCTCGGGCAAGAGATTGCCGCCCGCCTTTTCCGGCTGCCGGGGAAAGCCGTTGTAGAGCAGGTCGAAAAGGAGATTGATCGACTGGTGGATGAAGTAGCCGTTTTTCGACTCCTCGGTGGTCAGCGACACCATTTCCAGATCGCGCAGGGATTCAAGGCTGTAGCCGAGCCGGTACTCGGGGGATTTGTCAGGCAGGTAGCCAAGCTCGGGCCGGGCTTCGATGAAGAAAAGAAAAAGCAGCCGGTACATGTAGCGCAGGCACTCCTTTGACAGGGCGGCGGCCAGTTCCCGGCCGTAGATTTTCTCGTGCAGCGCTTCCCGCAGGTACCAAACCGCCTCGTTGCCAAGCAGCTCGATGGCCTCGCGGAGCGAGTATTTCAGGTCTTCGGAAACGGCAAAGGCGTGTTTGTGGGAGTTTTCATCGAGGGTGTCGAGCAGCGGCTCGCCGCTTTCCGGGCAGACCGAATCGCAATGGACCAGGGCGGCCAGGGCCTTCAGGGTTGATTCCTCCCGGCGGTCGAGGATTTCGCGCAGGTCGAAGCGCAGCAGCCGCTTTTCAGCCCATTTGCCGCGGTCAAGAAGAAGCAGCTGGGTACTGCTCAGCAGGAGCACCCAGCGGGGCGGCAGGACGGCGCTGAAAACCCGGCGGGTGATGATCTCGTCCATGGGCTGATCAAGGATGGCAACCGGTTCGTCGGCGGCGTAAGGTTCGTATTGAACCGGCAGCAGCGAAAGCTCCAGGGGATCATAGATTTCGTTGTCGGGTTCGAGAACCGCAAGCACCCAGAGGGCCGGCGAACCGTCCGGGCGGTGGCGGGCGGCCACCAGGGGCAGGGCGGCGCCGTCGTCGAGTTCGACCAGGCGGGGATTGAATTCGTAACCGAGGATTTCAAGCAGCCGGGCATGGAAGTCGCTTTGCCGGGCCAGCCGCTGCCCGGGATTCCGCTCCCGCTCAAAAGTTTCCCGGAAAATAAAAAAATCGCGCCGCAGGCCGCGGAGCTTCCGGTACGGCGGGGTTTTGCCACTCTCATCCGCCGCCGTTTTCCAGTGCCGGAAAAGCTCCTTGAGATCGTTTTCAAGGATGGCGGCCAGGTAATGCTGGGTGTAGAATTCGTTTTCGTTGGTGATGCCGGTCAGGTCAAGTGCCATGATTTATCCTTGCAGGACGGCAATCAGCTGAATGAAAGGATGGTCTTCGGTGGTCATAGTATCCTCCACCCACTGGATGAATTCATCGAAGCGGCGGTCGATCTCGAGACGGCGGTTCTCCTTCTGGCGGTGCCGGCGCGGATCGGCAAACGCGAGTTCCAACTGTCGGTACTGCTTCCCCTTCAGCCGTTCCAACTCCTGAAGCTGGCGGTTAAGCTTTTCGTTGATGATCTCCTCGAAGCGCTGCCGCTCGTCGTGC
>JAOZRP010000248.1:0-2529 GCA_029940125.1 bacterium | reverse complement strand
GCTCCCAATTCAAGCAGTAATTGACCGGATTTTGGCAGCAGCCGGCGCAGGGCTTCAGTGTCCACCCCATCGCCCCGGTTGGGAAAGCGGGTCCGGCCGAGACCGGTGCGAGCCAGGAGGGTGGTAAAAGATTCAACGCCCTGAAACTGCCGGTCGACAAAACCAACCCCAAGCCAGCGCTGAACCAGGGGCTGACCCTTGCGGTTGGGAATCAGGCCGGAAATGATGAAAACGGTTTCGCCGGCGGCCAGGGCTCCGGGCAGGACAAGCACCGGGGCCTCATGGCGGCCGAAAGCGGCTACCACCTTGTCATTGAGCCATTCGACCACCGGATTGAGCGGCCAGAGGTAATGAACCGTCGGCCAGGCGTTTTCATCCTGGCGGCTGCGCTTGATTTCGGCCTGAATGAGCCGGCGGTCTCCCGAAAGGACAAAGGTATCGTCGGCCGGCCACACTTCCCTGGGCAGGCTGAAACGCAGGCGTCTTTTCAACTCGTCCGGGGCCGCAAGGATAATGCGGGGTTCGGCATCAAGGCATTCCACCTGCAGGTTCTGCCGCGATTGCAGATATTCGACGGCCGCCCGGCAATATTGGTAATCGTCGGCATAGAGCGACGGCAGTGTACCGATTTTTCCCTCCACCTCGACGGCCGGGGCGGGCGCGGAGGCACTGTCGCCAAGCAGCAGGGCCAGGGGATCAAAAGTTTCCCCGCTTTCCAGCCGGGCGGCAAAGTCATCGGCATCCCGGCCGCTTTCAATGGCGGCGGCGGTGATTTTCTCCTCCTCGTCAATGTCGTAGACCCCCATCAGGGCCGAGGGGTCGCCGATGTTTTTCACCGCTTCTTCGTCTTTTTGAATCAAGAGCTCGAGAATCCTCAGGTCTCCTTTGATTTTTTCATTGCTGCTTTGACTGACCAGGTAAAGGATGTATGGGGTTTCCTCCTGGCCGTAGCGGTCGATGCGGCCGTTGCGCTGCTGGAAAACCATCAGCGACCAGGGGATGTCGAAATGGATCAGCCGGTGCGCAAGATAGTGGAGATTGATGCCCTCGGAGGCAACGTCGGAGGCCAGCAGCAGGCGAACCGGGGCCTCCTCCTGGCCGAACTCTTCCACTACCCGCTGCTGGTCGATGTCCGACATGGAGCCGTGAAGAATGGCCACCTGCTTCTCCTTGAGGCCGAGGGCGGCGGGGAGATGGTTTTGGAGAAATTTCAGGGTTTCGATGCGTTCGGTAAAGATTACCAGCCGGTCGCGGGGGTTTTTACCGTTCCAGCCGAAACCGTGGTCGCGGTCGCCCAGCAGGTCCAGCAGTTTCCGGTAGCGGGAAAACTCTGCCGGGGTGATGCGCACGACGGCGGCGGCCAGCTGCCTGAGCTGGGCGATGTCGGCGGCGGCTTCCGGGCGGGCTTCTTTTTCAAGCCGGGCGACGCGGTTGCGGATGGTTTGCAAACAGGCCGCCGGGCTGGAAAAAAGTGATTTTTCCAGGGTGGTTTTGAAAAGCTGGCCGGCTCCCCGGCGCTGATCCAGGCGGGCGAACTCCAGCTCGGCGAGGATGGCGAAAGCCTCTTCCTCGGCCGCCGTTGCCTGGCAGTAGGCCTTGTTGATTACCCTTTCTTTGAAAGCGCTGCCTACCTGTTCCTGGATATCCTTTTTGAAGCGGCGGATGAACAGGCCCTTGATGTCTTCGGGTCCGTAATTGTCAGGATCGGCGATGGCGGTAGGATCGAGCATGTTCATCAGGCTGGCGAAGCTGCGGGCCCGGCCGTCGTGGGGCGTGGCCGAGAGCATGATCAGGGTGTCGGAACGGCCGGCCAGCAGCTTGGCCAGGCGGGCACGCTGCGACGATCCTTTGCCGCGCTCGGCGACATTGTGGGCCTCGTCAATGACGATGATGTCCCAGTAGGCGTTTTCCAGGTAGGTGCGGTACTCGGCATCCTGTTTCAGGGTGTCGATGGAGATGATGGCTTTGTCATAATAGTAAAACGGGTTGTGGTTGGTGGGAATCCGGGAGCGAACCCGCTGGATGCCGATCGAATCAAGCCGCACCAGGGGAATGGTGAAACGGCTCCACATCTCCTTCTGGAACTGGGTCAGCATGCTTTTGACCGCCAGCACCAGGATGCGCTTGCCCCGGCCGCGGCGGATAAGTTCGCTGACCAGGACGCCGCAGGAGATGGTTTTGCCAAGGCCGACAGCGTCGGCGATCAGGATTCGCTGGCGGGTCTGCTGCAGGGCCTGGATAGCCGGTTCCAGCTGGTAGGGAACGTAGTCCATCGCCCCGCGGTGGCCGATGTAAAGGTGGTCGTCGGTGGGCGGCATCTGCCGGAGCAGGCTTTCCATGTAAAGCAGTGAGGCCTGGTAGGAACTGGAAGTATCCGGCACCAGTTTGGTGTCCACCGGATCGAGGATCTCGATGTCGGTGTCGATCTCATTGAGAAAAATAGCTTCCCGGTCCCGAACCAGCTCGGAAATGCCGACCACGGTGTAGGCGAAGCCGCCGGTGGAGGTACGGTCGCTCTTGCGCACCAGC
>JAOZRP010000247.1 GCA_029940125.1 bacterium | reverse complement strand
TGGATTACAATCCAGGCAGGGAGTTCTCAAGAATGATGGCAAGTAAATCAAACCCTTTCCTTTATATCCAGGCCGAAGTTCGATAAAATAATTTTTGTATATTGGTACCTTTAAAAAATAATGCAGAAAATGGTCGGAGACCCTGTCCTGGGATCATATAGTTGACTGTTAAATTTAGGAAATGTAGTTCCTGAAATCTGTCAAAAGGTTCCATGTTTTCGAATTGTTGAAAGCCTATTTCACTTATAAGGTCCCTTTTAGCCAAATTGGAACCTAATTTTTCCCAAAAACTATCTTCCTCAAATTCATCTATAAACTGCATGTCTGGTTCTGCTTCTTAATATAATCCATTCAATCATTGTGGCCGAGGCCAGTACATGATGATGCACACACCAATCAAAGCCACCAGTCCACCGATGAGGTCAAATCTATCTGGTGTAACTTTATCAATTTTCCAGCCCCATATTATTGAGAGAACAATAAACACTCCTCCGTATGCTGCATAAACACGCCCAAAGTTAGAAGGCTGTAAAGTTGGAATAACGCCATATAAAAATAGTATTATTCCTCCTGTCACCGCATATGATATGGGTTTCCCTTCACGTAGCCATAGCCATATTAAATATCCGCCACCAATCTCAAAAAGACCAGCAAGAATAAAATATAAAATTGATTTGATTGTTGCTAGATAATCCATTTATCTTTTTTCTCGGACATAACGGGCAGAGTTGAGCTGCAAAACCAGGCCCTGAACAGGCTGCCGGCATGCACGTTGTACGACTGAACCAACGGTATTATTTCCGGCATATTCCTGAGCACCCGGTTCGGCCAGTCAGTAAGCACCCCAAAATAATTAAGACAGAATTTTGCCACTTTCCGCCGGTAGAGGTCTTCGCGCTTTTTCCAATGATCTTTGCGCTTTACGACAATAATGCAGTCGCCGGGCTTGAAAAACCCGCTTTGTTTATTGATCGGGATGGTATACGCTTTTCTTTTTTCACCGTGCACCGTATAAAAATCGGGGACCGCGACCGCATCCAGGTTTTTCTCTTCCTTTTCGTGGATTAAATAAATCGATTCCAAGCCTTTCAGGTCTTTGGCGTCTTCAGCGCCCAAGCGTATTCCCATCAGGCCGCCGCCGGAGGCGGGGTGAAAATGAGGAACCTTAATGGTCTTTTGACCGTTTTTGTTAAGGTGTGAACAAGAACCGTGGTATGCGCAAGTACGGCGGCCGGGAAAAGGAACAGCCCGATTGTCAGGAAAAGGGGTAAAAAATATTTCATCGCCGTATCCCGCATATTTGATGGTTGTTCGGCCGCACCTGCCGCAGGGAGCGGCAAAGATTAATAAAACTCCTTCCTGTTTTTGCCGGATGTTTTAGCTTTTTCCAGCATTTTCAGCATGTCTTCGGGTTTGTCATTCTGGTGATAATGGCAGGCATTGCATGAGTTCGGCTGTTTTTTCAGGCCGCCTGCGTCGATGGTTTTTTTTGGACTTACCACCGAGAACCGATGGCTGTGCACGTCGCCTTTGGTGGCGCGCTTTCCTATCGGCGGCATGTGGCAGCCGACGCAGTTATTGACACTGTGAATCCCGTGGACGCCCTTGTTTTCGACTTCATGACAACTCCGGCACAGTGAAGATCCCGGCAGCTTTGTCTGATACTTGTTGGAATTACCCTTCCTGTGGGTGTAGTGACAGTCCCAGCAGACAATTCCTTCCCGGGCATGGCCGCTTTTCTGCCAGTCGATATACTCCTGACGGTTCGCCCTCGAGCTGTCGTCCGGGTGGAGCTTGGGCTTTTCGTTGAACATGAAATTCAGCTGCCCTCCGGGCTTGTATCCATAAGGATAGTTGTATTTGCCTTCACAACAGCTGCCCCGGGTGTGGCATGAACCGCACACCATTGCGGCCCGCGCCGGGTCGGGAATTTTAGCCGGATTAACAATCGTACTCGATTTTTTGTTCTTTTCCGCCTTTACATGGGTGCTGCCGGGACCATGGCAGGCTTCGCAGGCGACTCCCAGGTCGGCCCAGGTTGTTTTGAAGGTGTTGCTGGATTGATCAAAATTGATCTGTGTTCCGGTGTTGTGGCAGCCTGAGCAGGCATATTGATAGATGATATTTTTGCTCCAGGCCGTGGTGCCCTTCCATTTCTGGGTTTTGACAATCCACATGGCCGGGAGAATATGAAGTTCTCCATTGGGAAATTCGGTGACATACAGCTGTTTCCAGAATTCCCCGATCACATACTTGACTTTGTAGGTATGTACCTTGTTGTCCGGCCCGGTTGTGGTGACAAAATATTCCCGGCCTTTTTTAAACATGGTCGTCTTTTTGCCGTCGACCTCCATGCGGTTGTTCCGGCTGAAATCGCCAACGATGCTGTCGGAAGTTGCCCGTTGGAACTTGTAGGGATGCAGCGTCGATTTCCAGCCTTCATATATATCCTTGTGGCACTGTTTGCATTTATTGGCGCCGACATAAACAGCTTTTTTGTTCAAGGATTGTGCCTGGCTGCTGTTAACGGCCGGCAGAAATGGAGAGCAGATAAGTAACGCCATTACGATAAAATTTCTAATCATGTTCCGAATCTCCCTTGGTTTCAAGTGCCAAAATCGTTTGCCTGCAATACCCTCTTGACGTTCATAAACAAGCAATAGATATACCGCATTCTCGGTAGAGTATCAATATTTTAGTGCTGTGCTCAGACTTCTGGACGGGAACAGCGCGAGGAGGAGGATGGTTTTCAGGTCATGGAAAACCGCACTTTTTCGTTAAAGGGCTTTTTTCCGTTGTCGGTTCGAGGCCTTATGGGTGTCAGGGCTGAAACTGTTTCTGGCATTTATAGCAAAAGGCCTTTCCGTTAAATCTTGATTTATTATTCCAGCAAAACCTGGCTTCCTTTGCCGAAATATTTGCTTTGCATCGAGCGCAGAAATAACCGGCTTTTTCCTGTCCATCTAGCTTGCCATCTTTAACGTCATTCTTTTCCTTTACTCCAAACTTCTTTTTCCAGTCAATAGTTGCCGGCCGGTGGAGCTTGATCAGTTTTCTGCCGAATTCTTCTATCGTGGAAAACGAGCTTAACTTTGCTATCGATGACATAGTTGTGACAACCGAAAATTGACCACCTGTGATTACGTAAAATTAAACCACATTAATGGAGCGCAGCGGGATTTCGGTCCGGTGGAGCGCATTGTTCGCTGTTGATATATCTAAGTTTTAGGTTAAATCCTTATGCTAAAGAATAGCCACCATATAAACCATAGAGCAACAAGAACAGGTATGCCATGTAAGGTGCAAATCATAATCTTTGTTGTTCTGGTTGATGAACAGAATAAACACCCCAAAAACATTCCAGTAAGATTTACTGTAAAAGCCACCGGGAAGAATACTTTAAGAATATCGCCAAACAAAGGATATGAAAGATACAGGTCCAATAATGCAAATATATAAAATATAATCCAATAGACTATGATTATATATCCGATGACAATTATCATGTTCTTTCTGTTTATCCTGATGAACATCTTATGGGACTCCATGGGAACAATGCACCCAGAACAAGCATACCTATGCTAATAATTACGAGCAAAGAACCTACAATAACAAGTACTTTTGAAGGCTTTATATCGCTTCTGCTGAAAATAACATCCGAAGGATTATCTGGATTCACGTAAATAGTGCATGTAGTGCCAATTGGATGTGAGGTGACGATAGATGCTATTTTGTTATAATCAGTGCTTTCATACGGCATAATTGTATAACGACTGCTCTCATACTCATTTCCGTCTATTCGATATCTATATGTGATAGATGGCTTCCATCCGGTTATGCTGGAGGAACCACTGCTTGATTGATTGTGCATGGAAACTGTTTCAATTTTTGATTCAACAACTATTGCGTCAATTTGTAGCCAGCGATTAATTCCATAAACACTTTTATAACCTTGATTGAACATACTCCAACCGCAAATTCCAAGAAAAATACCCGCTCCTATAAGAGCAAGTCTCA
>JAOZRP010000246.1:2942-4019 GCA_029940125.1 bacterium | reverse complement strand
GCCGGCAGGCCGAAAAAAACAAAGTCTTCCGAGCCGAGATAAAAAATCGGGGTCTGTCCCCTATTTTCGGGGGTCAAGAAAACGGGAGTTTCTGCCGAGTTGACGAGTGGGAGTTTTGCTGGAGAGAAAAAAATCGGGGTCTGTCCCCTATTTTTGGAGGAGGATGATGAAGGTATTGCTGGTGGCCGGGGCCCGGCCGAATTTTATGAAGATCGCCCCGATTTTTCACGCGGCCGGGGAGGTGGACGGCCTTGAGTGTTTGATCGTCCACACCGGGCAGCACTATGACTACGAGATGTCCCAGGCGTTTTTCGACGACCTGGAGCTGCCCCGGCCGGACTTTTTTCTTGATGCCGGTTCCGGCAGCCACGCGGTGCAGACGGCAAAGATCATGGTCGCCTTCGAGGAGGTCTGCCGGGAGCAGCAGCCGGATCTGGTGATGGTGGTCGGGGATGTCAACTCCACCCTGGCCTGCAGCATCGTGGCCAAGAAAATGCTGATCGGGGTCGCCCACGTGGAGGCCGGGCTGCGGAGCTGGGACCTGGAGATGCCGGAAGAGATCAACCGCATGGTAACCGACGCGATCAGCGATTATTTTTTCGTCACCGAGCCCAGCGGGGTGGACAACCTGCTGCGGGAGGGCAAGCCGAAGGAGCGCATCCACTTGGTCGGCCACGTGATGATTGACAATCTTTTGCGCCAGGCGGAGCTGCTGGATGCCCGGGGAGCGGATGGCTTCGCCAGCGCGGCATTGAAAAAATCGCTGGGGAAGTATCTTTTCCTGACCTTGCACCGGCCGTCCAACGTCGACGACCGGGAAACCCTGGCCGGCATCGTCGCCGCTCTCAATGAGATTGCCGCCCGGCTGCCGATTGTTTTCCCGGTGCACCCGCGGACCCGCAAGATGATTGATCAATATGAATTGCGGCTGGCGGAGGGCATCCACCAGTTGCCGCCGCTCGGTTTCCGGGAGTCGCTTTTCTGGTGGCGGGAGGCGGAAATGGTGCTGACCGATAGCGGCGGCCTGCAGGAGGAGACCACCGCCCTGCGGATTCCCTGCGTGACCCTGCGGCAGAA
>JAOZRP010000246.1:1287-2842 GCA_029940125.1 bacterium | reverse complement strand
TACTGCTGGCTGGTGCCGCTGGTGGTTGTGTACCTGGTTTGGGAGCAGCGGCGGAAGCTGGCGGCCCTGCCGAGTTCATCTTCCTGGGGTGGTTTTGCTCTCATCATCCCCGGCCTGCTGTTTTTCTGGCTGGGCGAGCTGGGCGGGGAGTACACTGTCCAGTTCATTTCCCTGTGGCTGCTGATTGTCGGCCTGCTCTGGCTGCACCTGGGCGGGCGAAAAATTCAGGTTCTCCGCTTCCCACTGTTCCTGCTGCTGGCCATGTTCCCGCCGCCCAATTTTCTGGTTTCCCGCCTGTCCCTGAAGCTGAAGCTGATTTCGTCGCAGATCGGCGTTGCCTTGATGCGGCTGTACGGCATGACCGCCCACCGGGAGGGGAACGTCATCGATCTCGGCTTCACCCGCCTGCAGGTGGTCGACGCCTGCAGCGGCATCCGCTACCTTTTCCCCATCATCATCCTCGGCCTGCTGCTGGCCTGGTTCTTCCGCGCCCACTGGTGGAAGCGGGTGGTGCTGGTGCTGTCCACTATTCCCCTGATCGTTTTTGCCAACGGGGTGCGGATCGCCCTGACCGGCATCCTCTACGAGCCCTTCGGCCCGAAGATCGCCGAGGGCTTTCTGCATGACTTCGCCGGCTGGTTTACTTTCATGGTCGCCCTGGCGGTCCTGTTGCCGGAGATGTGGCTGCTGAACAAAATTCCTTTTGGTCGACCGCCGGCGGAAAAAATTCCGGTAAGCCCGGGGGTGGACCGATCCCCGCCGGTTTGGCCGAAGGTTGTGCTGGTGGTGCTGCTGCTGGGTGCCAGCCTGGCGGTTTCCCAGGGCGTCAATTTCCGCGAAAAGGTGCCGGCGAAGCAGTCTTTCAGTCAGTTTCCCCTGCAGCTGGGGGAATGGCACGGCCGCCGGCAGCAGATGGAGCAGCGCTTTATCGATACCCTGGACTTGAGCGACTACGCCATCGTCGATTATTTCAACCCGCAGGGCCGGATGATCAATTTTTATGTTGCTTATTATGAAAGCCAGCGCAAAGGCGAGTCGATTCATTCGCCGGCCACCTGCCTGCCGGGCAGCGGCTGGGATTTCAAGCGGGCCGGCAGCGCCAGGGTCGCGGTGCCCGGGTACGGCGGCGGCCAGGTGCCGGTGAATCGGGCCTTGATGGAAAAGGCCGGCTTCAAGCAGTTGACCTATTACTGGTTTCCCCAGCGGGGGAGGATTTTGACCAATGCCTACCAGCTGAAAATTTTTGCCTTCTGGGACGCGCTGACCAAACAGCGGACCGACGGGGCCCTGGTGCGCCTGATTACCCCGGTTGCCGGGGGGGAGACGGTGGCCGATGCCGACGCCCGGCTGCAGAAATTCATGGGCCTGCTGCTGCCGGTGCTGGATGAATACATCCCCGGGGCGCGGGCGGCGGCTGGAAAATCCGGAGAAAGTGAAGGAAAATGATTTTTCTTTCCACCCTGCTGCTGTCTTTGTTCATCACCCTCAGCCTGGTGCCCCTGTTCCGGGGCCTGGCGCTTAAATTAAAGGTGGTTGACCTCCCCGAGGCGCGCAA
>JAOZRP010000246.1:0-1187 GCA_029940125.1 bacterium | reverse complement strand
ATCGGGGTGACCAATGCCATCAACCTGGCCGACGGTCTGGACGGCCTGGCCGGCGGCATCTCCCTGCTGATTTTCGCCTGTATCGGCATGCTGGCCTTTAAAAGCGGCGACTTTATGATTGCCCTGGTGGCTGCTTCCATGGCCGGGGCGATTTTCGGCTTTTTGCGCTTCAACACCTTTCCGGCCAACGTGTTCATGGGTGACGCCGGCAGCCAGTTTCTCGGTTTCCTGGCCATCACCCTTTCCCTGTCCCTGACCCAGAAAAACATTCCCTACAGCCCCCTGCTGCCTCTGCTGCTCCTGGGTTTTCCCGTCCTCGACACCCTGACGGTGATGACGGGGCGCATGTATCACGGCAAGTCGCCGTTCAAGGCGGATACCAACCATTTTCACCATAAACTGCTGCGCCTGGGCCTTTACCACAGCGAAGCGGTGCTGCTGATTTACGTCATCCAGGCGCTGCTGGTCGGCGCCGCCTGGTTTTTCCGCTATTATTCTGACTGGTGGCTGCTGGGCGGTTTTGCCTTTTTTGCCGCCCTGACCATGCTGCTTTTTTACCTCACCAGCCGCTACCAGTGGAAATTCCACCGCGGGGCCGGTTTTTTCGACCTGCTGGTCAAAGGGAAGTTGAGGCCGTTGAAGGAGAAGCGGGTCTTCATCAAGGTGTCGTTCATCGGCCTGCAGCTTTTGGTGCCGCTGATCCTGCTGATATCCAGCTTGCTGCCGGCGGAAATTCCCCCCTGGCTGGGATATTTGAGCTGCGGTCTGTTCGCGGGGCTGCTGGCCAGCTGGTTCCTGGTCAAAAAATTGCGGGCAATGATGATGAGGCTGTCCATCTACCTGGTGGTGCCGATGCTGGTTTTCCTGGGAACCCAGAAGCCGCAGCATTTTTCCGCCGCTCTGAACGGCCTGCTGCCGAAAATGGTGCTGGCCGGGTACGGGGTCATGGTTTTTTTTGTCATGCTGGTGATCAGGCTGAGCCGCCGCTCCGGCTACCAGAGTACGCCCCTGGATTTTCTTATCCTGTTTATTGCCCTGGTGGTTCCCAACCTGGCCAGCCACGGCTTCGGCGGTGTTCAGCACATGGGCATGATTGCCGCCCAGATTATCGCCCTCTTTTTCAGCTATGAAGTGCTGCTGGAAGAACTGCGGGGAGAGTATATGCCGGCGGCGCTGGCGGCCGGGGG
>JAOZRP010000245.1 GCA_029940125.1 bacterium | reverse complement strand
CTGTTAGCTGTTAGCTGTTAGCTGTTAGCTGTTAGCTGTTAGCTGTTAGCTGTTAAAGCTCATAGCTTGATGCAGGTTACTGTAAAAGCCTTTTCAGCCCCTTGGGACCCATTTTATTGAATTTCTTCATCATTTTCTTCATTTCAAGATAATTTTTCAGCAGCCGGTTGACATCCTGCACCGTAGTACCGCTGCCCCGGGCAATCCGCTTGCGGCGGCTGCCGTTGATCAACCGGTAATCCCGGCGTTCCTGGGCGGTCATGGAATTGATGATGGCCTCAACCTTGACCAGTTCGCGGTCAGCCTGGTCATCATCAACCAGTTCCTTTATTTTTCCCATGCCGGGAATCATTTTCATCAGCCCGCCCATGGAGCCCATTTTCTTCAACTGGCGCAGCTGACCCCGGAAATCCTCAAAATTGAACTCATTCTTGCGCAGCTTGCGGGCCAGTTCCGCGGCGTTTTTCTCGTCGACAACTTCCTGGGCCCGCTCAATCAGGGTCAGGACATCACCCATTCCCAGGATCCGGGAAGCCATGCGGTCCGGATAAAAGGCGTCCAGGGCGTTGAGCTTCTCTCCTTCCCCGACAAACTTGATC
Organism: bacterium; assembly: GCA_029940125.1. Lineage (GTDB taxonomy): Bacteria > Desulfobacterota > Anaeroferrophillalia > Anaeroferrophillales > Anaeroferrophillaceae > DQWO01. The sequence continues at coordinate 3,434 of JAOZRP010000245.1, read as the reverse complement.
GGTTTGCCGGTTACCGCCTTGATGGAAAGAGCGGCTCCACCCCGGGCGTCGCCGTCAAGTTTGGTCAGCACCACCCCGGAAATATCGAGCAGGTCATGGAAGGATTTGGCAATAGTTACCGCTTCCTGACCGGTCATGGAGTCGGCCACCAGGAGAATTTCCCGGGGATTAACCGCCTTTTTTATCCGCTCCAGTTCGGCCATCAGCTGTTCATCGATATGAAGTCGACCGGCGGTATCAATAATCAGGACATCAAATCCATGTTCTTTGGCGTAGGTGAAAGCTTTTTTGCTGATCGCCACCGGATCCTGCCCGGTCTCAGCCGGAAACACCGGGATGTCAATCTGCTTCCCCAGGCTCTGCAGCTGGTCGATGGCCGCCGGCCGGTACACGTCCACCGGCACCAGCAGAACTTTTTTCCTCTCTTTCTTCTTCAGGAACAGGGCCAGCTTGCCGCTGCTGGTGGTTTTCCCCGAACCCTGGAGGCCAACCATCAGGATGGCCACCGGCGGGGTGGCGGCAAGGTCCAGCGGCGCCTGGGTGCCCCCCATCAGGGCAACCAGCTCCTCATGAACAATCTTGACAAACTGCTGGGCCGGCGTCAGGCTCTGCAGGACTTCCTGCCCCATGGCCCGTTCCCGCACCGCCTTGATAAACTGCTTGACAACTACGAAGTTGACATCGGCTTCCAGGAGAACCATGCGGACGTCCCGCAGGGCATCCTTGATGTTGTCTTCGGTCAGCCGTCCATGGCCGCGCAGTTTCTTGAAGCTGACGTCAAGCTTTTCAGATAACGATTCAAACATAGCCGGAGCAGAATCCTTCCCTCATCCAGGCAAGCCGGGCAAAAAGACAAAACTCACCTTTCTATTCCCCAAGAGGCAATAGTAAAGCGTGGGATAATACCGCAAGGCAGGTAAAATGTCAAGAATTGACCACAGAATTCAAAAAGAATTCAAAAAGCGGCCAGAAATAAGAAACCGGAAACAAGGAAGAAAAAGTGACGCACTCACCCTCTGGTCAGGGAGGCATATTGCAGGGCGATCTTTTTGCGCCCCCGGTCGCGGAAAATGATAACCAGTTTGGCATCCTTGCCGCTTCCTTCCGCAGCCGCCACCACCCCGGGGCCGAAAACCGGATGCTGCACCTTGGAACCAATGGCAAATTCCGTAGTTGACGATGGTTGTGGTGATTTTGATCGTCTTGACGGCGCGGAGGCAGCTGGCCCCTCGCGACCGGGGGAGGAATATTGTTCCGGTTTCCGCGTCCGGTAAGCCGGCCGGTACCCTGAAGCTTCCGAGGCCTGGGCGTCAATCAGTTCCCGGGGAATATCCAGCAGAAAGCGGGACGGTTTATTCTCATTCCTGACCCCCTGGAACTGCCGGCTGCGGCTGGCAATCATATACAGTTTTTCCTGGGCCCGGGTCATGCCCACATAACATAAACGACGTTCCTCTTCCATTTCAGCATCCCGGTTATAGCACTTCCGGTTGGGAAACAGCCCCTCTTCCATGCCGGCCATGAAAACCACCGGAAACTCCAGTCCCTTGGCCCCATGCAGAGTCATCAGCGTCACCCGGGACTGTTCCGGCACCTCCCGGTCAACCTCGCTGATCAACGCCACTGACTCCAGGTAGCCGGCCAGCGACGGCTGTTCCTCATTTCGCTCCCAGGAGATAATCGAATTGAACAACTCGGCAATATTCTCCTTTTTGCTGTCATAGAGATGTCGGTTGCTGCCCCGCTGGAGCCAGTTGTGGTAGTCGGTTGCCGCGATAATTTCCTGCAGCAGGTCACCAACCGACACCTGACCCTGGAGCTGGCGCCATCGGTGAATCTGGCGGACAAAGTCAGCCAACGCCTGCCGGGCCTTTCCGGTACCGGAACCTTCATCGAGCCACAATTCAACCGCCTGGCCCAGGGAACAGGCTTTTTCCGCTGCCAGGTCCTTCAACATTTCAAGGGTTTTTTTGCCCACGCCCCGGGTGGGAACATTGATAATCCGCAGCAGGCTGATGCTGTCCCGGGGATTGTTGATCACCCGCAGGTAGGCCAGCAGGTCCTTGATTTCAGCCCGGTCATAAAACCGGAAGCCGCCGACAATGACATAAGGCACCCCCTGGCGGCTCAGGGCTTCTTCCAGAATCCGGGACTGGGCGTTGGTACGGTAAAAAATCGCGTAATCAGCCAGGTCCCGGGCGTGTTCCCTGATCTTGTCAAGGATAAAACGGGCCTCTTCATACTCGTCATCGGCAATATAGACGCTCACCAGTTCACCAGCCTGATTCCTGGTCCATAAATCCTTGCCCTTGCGCTGACGGTTGCGGGAGATGACCCCGTTGGCAGCCGCCAGGATGTTCTGGGTGGAGCGGTAATTTTCTTCCAGGCGAATGACCCTGGCCCCGGCGTAATCGGCCTCAAAATCAAGGATGTTCTTCAACCGGGCTCCCCGCCAGCTGTAGATGGATTGGTCATCATCACCCACGACACAGACATTCCCGTGCGGCTCCGTCAGCAGCCGCAGCAGGCGATACTGCACTTCGTTGGTATCCTGGTATTCGTCAACCAGCACGTACTGAAAGCGCTGCTGGTATTCGGCCAGGACTTCTGGAAATTGGCCGAAAAGTTTCACCGTCAGCAGGTGAAGATCGCCAAAATCGAGGGCATCATATTCCTGCAGCTGCTGCTGATACGAACGGTAAATCTCTGCTATCTTCTGCTCCTGGAAGGTGGCCGCCCGAGTCGCAAACTCATGGTCGTCAATCCCCTTGTTTTTGGCGTCGTTGACAACCGCGCGCACGACCTCCGGTTTGAGGGCCAATTCGGAAAGATTCAGCCGCTGAAAAATTTCCTTGAGCAGGCTCAACTGGTCCTTGTCATCATAAATAACAAACCGGTCGGTATATCCCAGGCGGGAGATATGGGTCCGCAGGATGCGGGAGCAGGTGCTGTGAAAGGTATTGATCCATATCTGTCCGGCCCGCGGACCCACCAGACGATGAACCCGTTCCCGCATTTCCCCGGCCGCCTTGTTGGTAAAGGTTACCGCCAGGATGCTGGCCGGGGCGATGCCTTCGGCATCAATCATATAGGCTATCCGGTGCACGATAACCCGGGTTTTGCCGCTGCCGGCACCGGCCAGGATAAGAAGCGGCCCCCGGCAGCTTTGCACCGCTTCACGCTGAACCGGATTCAACCCGGAAAGCAATGCGTTCGGACTATTACCGGATTTTTCAACCCCTGTTTCCGCCATATTTTTCACCTGGAGTTTTATGAAATAAATCAGACAGTACGGAACCCTAGGAAGATGCCGTCGTCGCTTTTTCCCGCAAATCACGGCCCAGCAGGATGCGGTTGTAAGCGCTGATAATGTCCCGGCGGGAAATCATGCCGACAATCCGACGGGGATTGTCCTTGTCAACCACCGGCAAGTC
>JAOZRP010000592.1 GCA_029940125.1 bacterium | reverse complement strand
ATCTTTCAAACGATGAAGTGATCGTCAGCCCGCCGTTCAACCTTGGGACATTAGGAAAATAGGGGAAATCGGGGACAGACCCCGATTTTTTGCGATTTTTTTGCTGTTTTTCTATTTTCGTCCTTGAAAAACCAGAAAATCTTGTTACGCTTATAAATTGTGTGTTTTTTTGAGGTGCGCAGCCCTGTTTTATACAAATTGGAAGGAGGCATGGTGATGGGGAAAATAATGAGGTTGTTTCTGGTTCTTTTGGTGCTTGCGGCGGCGGCGACGACGTGGGCTGGGAGCCCTTACGCCGTTAAGGTGCCCGGAAGACTGGTCGGCAAGCCGAAAGTAGATGTCAACAAGCTAAAAATTATCGTGTATAAGGCCAATATTGTTTCTGTCAAGCCGGTTGCCAAAGATGAGGCGGTAAAGGTTGAGATAAAGAATATTGGCAAAAGTGATATCCCGGCAAATACAGCACAAATTACCTTGTTCAATGAAACAACTTCCGGCTTGAAAAAAGTTGCCGGAAGTACAAAGGTCAACTTTTCCCCGATCAAAAAAAATACCACGTTTTCATTTTATTGTGTCTTCAATCCTTGTTACAATGGCAGCGCGCTGGTTGTCAAAATTATCAATAAGAAAAATAATCTTTTAATCGCAACTAGAAAATTTAGCTACAATGTACATAGTATTAAGGTAACCCAGTGTGATTTGATAAAAGTGAATCAAAATTCTCATAAATTGGTGTACAAAGTATCCAATCCAACAGATTTTACCGTCCGCGTTCATGTAAGTGCGCAGGCCATCAGCCCCAATTCTCAGACTGTAGGTATGTACAATAAATATATTTATTTAAATGCTCATATACAAAAACAGGATACATATTTTATTAACACCAGTAATTTTAGCAAGGTAGAGCTGGTTGTCAGTTTGCCTTATCCTTACAATTGCAGCGGCAGCGATGAGATAGAGATAGCCAAGCGTACTAGAAAGAAGAGGAGTTTAGGAGGGTTGTTAACAGGAGGATAAAGAAGGAAGAAATAGAAGAGAAATAGGGGACAGACCCCGATTTTTCGGTGAGAAAAATCGGGGTCTGTCCCCTATTTTTCTATTTTTTGGTTTATTCGGGAGTGGCGTTGAGCTCGATCAGGGCC
>JAOZRP010000016.1 GCA_029940125.1 bacterium | reverse complement strand
TTCAATGTATTCCCGACAATTTCTTGTTTTTTTACCCATCAAAGGGGTACTGAAAAGCGTGACAGCCTTTCAGGAGTAAGGTACTAAATGTTCCTGAAAGTTGTCTATAGCTCATGTTTTTCGGTTGAATCAAGAACTTTTATGACGGATTAAGAGGTTGACAGGCGAAAATAACAAAGTGTAAAAAGCTTGTCAGCAGGGTCAGGGAGAAACCCTGGCTGCTGTCCGGAAACCCTGGTTTCCGATGAACCCCCGCTGTTTTTTTAAAATAATTTTTTTATGCGCTTGAAAAACAACTACCGCATGATCTTTATGTCGCGTTTGCGGCGTCTGAGAATCGCGAATGTGCACCTGGACCGGGTGAAAAAGGCTGCTGTCGCGCTGCTTGCCCTGCTGTTTTGTGGAACTTTGCTGGTGTTGGCGCATCGTTTCTGGGCCGCCAGGTCCCGTGTTCGGGTGATGGTCAGCAATGATGCGTATTCTCCCGATGCCGGTGCTTTTGGGGGACGGGACGTTTTATGCACCGATCTTTCAGCCTTGTTTGATCCCGAATATTTTACTCAGACCTCCCCGCCGGTTGATTTCTGTTCAACGGCGAATGACATGTCTCTTAGGGTTCATACCAGCTTGGATCCGACACTGCAGCATCGTTTAACGATTCTCCTGCGCCGCTACGCTCCCTTGATTGGGGCCGGCGTGGTTCTGGAACCGGCAACCGGGGCGGTATTGGCCATGGTCAGTTACCGTAACAAGAACCTTGATCCAGCGGTGTTGGCCGAGGGTAGAACTAATTACTGTCTTTACGCTGGTTTTCCGGCTGCTTCCCTGTTCAAAATTGTGACCGCCGGGGCAGTGCTGGAGAAAAAGGCTTATACCAGCTACAAAACCATGCCGGTATCCGGTCGTTTCCATACTCTTTATAAACATCAGCTGGGTTTGAAGCGGCGGCGTTTTAAGGCCCGGTCGATTTCGCTGGAAAAGGCTTTTTCTCTCAGCGTCAATCCTTTCTTTGGCAACCTGGGAATTCATGTCTTGAGTGAGGTTGAGCTGCGCGATACCGCCAGGAGTCTGCTTTTTAACGTCCCCCTTGAGTTTGATCTGCCGGTGGGGGTTAGCCGGATGTTGGAACCAAAAACAGAATACGGTCGGGCGGAGCAGGCCTGCGGCTTCAATACCGAAACGACCATTTCACCGCTGCACGCGGCCATGATTGCCGCGTTGCCGGTCAATAAAGGGATTATCATGCGGCCGTTTCTGGTTGAACGGTTGGAAAGTGGAACCGGGGTGGAGCTGTACTATCGCTGCTTGAAGCCTCTTTCGCACCCATTCAAGGAAAAAACGATTAAAAATCTGCGACGGCTGATGCGGGGTACGGTCAGGTATGGAACAGCCAGAAAGTCATTTGCCCACCTGAAGCGGGTTCGCGGTTCCAGAAAATGGGTTTTGGGAGGGAAGACCGGTTCCATCGACATGCCGAACCGTGAAGGACGCTGTGAATGGTTTGCCGGTTACGGCGTCAACGGCAACCGTAGAATTGCCGTAGCCATCGTACTCGTTCATGGTGAAAGAAGAACCATCAGCTCCGCGTACGTCGCCGCTGAGGTTATTAAGAACGCTTTGAAAAAGCCGCCCTTGACGGTGGCAAAAACCGAGAGCGGTCATTGATGAAAAACAAAAATCTCTTTCATCCCCTGTGGGTTTCGGGGAAGCGTTTTTACGATTTGAAAAGTTATTTTTTCAACCGCTTCCATGACCGCGTCTACAAGATATCGCTGGATGCCGGCTTCACCTGTCCCAGCCGGGATGGACGCTGCGGTACCGGCGGCTGTACGTACTGCGACGGCCGGGGCTCCCTGCTGCGCCAGCAGGGGCAGTTGCCGTCCATTACCGAACAGCTGGAAGCCGGCAAGGCTTTATATGCCAGGTTGAGAAAGGCGCGAAAATTCATTGCTTATTTCCAGACCGGTACAAACACCTACGCGCCGTTGAACCGGCTGCGACGCCTCTATGATGAAGCCCTGTCGGTTCCGGACGTGGTGGGCCTGGCGATCGGCACCCGCCCCGATGTCGTTTCGCCGGAAGTGGTTGATTTGCTGGCTGATTATGCCCGGACCAAAGAAACGTGGCTGGAATATGGCCTGCAGTCGATGCATGAGCAGACGCTGCGCAACATTAACCGGGGACATGACCGGCATGCCTTTGAGGAGGCGGTGCGCCTGGCTGCCGGACGTGGTTTGAACCTTTGCGTTCATGTCATCCTCGGCCTGCCCGGTGAAAGCCCTGAAATGATGCTGGAAACCGCTGATTACGTGGCCGGACTGCCGATCCAGGGCATTAAAATCCATTCGCTGCTGGTGTTGCGGGGAACGCCCCTGTATGATGATTACCGGGCCGGGCTTTTTACGCTGATGAGCCGGGAGGCGTACGCGGAATTGATTGTCAAGTTCCTGGAAAAACTGCCGCCGGAGGTGGTGGTGCAGCGCCTGACTGCCGAAGGATATCGTGATGTTTTTGTAGCTCCGGCGTGGGCCAGGAATAAACTCCAGGTTTTGCAGCAGATATTTGATGCCTTTGCCGCCCGGAACAGCTGGCAGGGTAAATTTGCCGATTCATCAGGGGATTGATATTGACAGGCTTTGCTTCCCTGTGATAGATTTATTTTGACTTAGTATTCATCCGGAAACAGTGGTTTCCGATGAATGCTATCAGCGATTAGTTGTCAGCTTTTAGCAAACATTGAAAAAACCAGCTTGTTAAGCTGAACGATAACAACCGACAGCCCGTCCGGAAACAGTGGTTTCCAGATGAAAACTAGTAATGTTTTGGACGAAGAGGATGACGGGGTTTTCTCTTCGAGAGTGATTATGACATGGAAGCCCAGACGCAGAACAGCGGCCGGCAGGAGGGTGAGCCGGGACGAAAGTATGGCTGCCGGGAATATTCCCTGGAAATGCAGCTGTACCAGTTAAACAAAAAAATTCTACAGCAGGACCTCAAAGAAGACGAAAGAAATCGTATAGTCAAAAGGATTGCCGAGATAGAAGAAATCCTGGATTTTTGACTGTCTCGCGCATCCACTAGGAAATACAGGAGCCGATGATTGGATAACAAGGGATTGGAACAGCTCAGTTTCCTGGAAGAGCAGGTGGTATCGCTGCTGGACAAGTATCAGGAACTGGGTGAAAAAAACCGGGAGCTTGAAGCGTTGCTCGATTCCCAGCAAGGCAGGCTGCGGCAGTTGGAAGAGTTGTTGAAAAGTAAAGATGCCTTGTTGGTTGAGGTGGAGGGCAGGATAGATCGGCTGTTGCAAAAAATTGCTGATATTCATCCATCCGTACCTGATACCCCTTTATTGCCCCCGGACGAGTCCCGCTGAAAAACGTCGGGTTTTTCTCCTTTGACTTGTCCGCGAAAGGTAGTATGTTTTTGAATTATGGAAAAGAAAAGTGTAACGGTTACTATCAAAGGGCATGAATATACAATCATAACGGATTCGGATGAAGAGCATGTAAAAGCGGTGGCCAATTTCGTTAATGAACAGCTTGATTTTTTGGGTCGTAAATTGCAGACCGTTAGCACAATTAACTTGATGGTTTTAACCTTGATGAACGTTGCCAGTGATTACTTGCAGCTTCAGTTGGAACTAAATTCCATGGTTGAGCGGTTGGAAGAATTGAATCGGAAATTTCCCGCTTGACAGCTTTGAAAACAAGTGGCCCCTGTACTATGCGTGATAGTCGAATTTTTTTTGAGCCAACACCTTATGCCGTGGGCGGAGACCTTATCCTGGTGTGCATGCCCTGCTTGCAGGGAAGCCTAAAAGGGTAGAGAACTGCCTCAACTGCTACTTAAGGTTCAAAAGAAGCGGCTACACGGTAGCCATGGGGGCACTTTATTTTTAGATGCGAATAAAGGTTTTAAGACTCCTTGGACTGTTTCAGGTCCCGGAGGTTATAATAAAGAGAATCTGAAAGTATTAACGCATCAGGTGGTTATGCCTGGTGGTTGCAGGATGAAATGTCAGGAATGTTTATGAGATGGGCCGATGATGGGTAGAAGTTGGAGCCGCCGGTTATATAGGGCGGCGTAATGTCTACATTTTTTTGGCCTTTCCCTGTTGGCAGCCTGAGAAATCCTATCAATGGTGCAAACGCATGAACAGTGATGGCACGGTGTATTCGCGGAGTTTTCAGGTCCGTCGAGCGGCGACTGTCAATCGCTGTGTTCCCGTTGGAATATTATGAGTTTCCGGCAGGTTTTTTTGCGTCCATGAGAGGGTTTTTCTGACCTTTCCGTCCTCCTTTCTTTTTCCTTGCCGTTGTCTGTGACGGCAGGGTCCTCTTTATTTTCCTCCCGGACTGTCATTTTCCCTGGATGTTGGTTGATAAGTGAAATTGCGAGTAACCGCCGAGCGTAATTTTCCGCCGGTTTATGTTGTCGATTCTTTCGGTTGAAAAGAAGGCCGAAGGTCAATTATTTTTTAATTTCCTTTTGTCAGGAAAAAGAGAAAGGGTGAACATATGGGTATGTATTTCGGTTTAATCATTGCGGTTCTCCTGGCCATGGTCGCCGGCTTGGGAATTGGCTATGTGCTGCGTAAGAAAACTGCGGAGCGGGAGCTGGAAAATCTTACGCATGAAGGCCAGAAAATAATTTCTGAATCATATAAAGAAGCGGAATTATTGAAGAAAGAGGCAATGGTTCAGGCCAAGGATATTATTTTCAAGGCCAAGAGTGAGTTTGAACAGGAAACCAGTGAAAGACGCAAGGAAATTCAGGCGTTGGAAAAACGCCTGATGACCAAGGAAGAAAACCTGGAGCGCCGTTCCGACAACCTGGACAAAAAAGAGGCTGAACAGCAGCGGCGGGAACAGAGCCTGGCCCAGCGGGAGAAGAATTTTATTGAGAAGGAAAAGGAATACAATGCCCTGGTCAAGCAGCAGAAGGAAGAGCTGGAAAAAATTGCCGGGATGACTTCTCAGCAGGCCAAGGAAACCTTGATGAACATGATGGTTGAGGAAGCGAAACATGAATCCGCCAAGCAGATCAAGCAGGTTGAGGACGAGGCCAGGGAAACGGCGGAGAAAAAAGCAACCAAGATTATCAGCCAGGCGATTCAGCGCTATGCCGGTGAATACGCTACCGAGCGTACCGTATCGGTGGTCAACCTTCCCGGTGATGAGATGAAAGGCAGAATTATCGGCCGCGAGGGGCGCAACATCCGCTCCATTGAGGCGGCAACGGGGGTGGATTTGATTATTGATGATACCCCTGAAGCGGTGATTATTTCTTCCTTTGACCCGGTGCGCCGGGAGATTGCCAGAATGAGCCTGAACCGGCTGATTTCCGACGGCCGGATCCATCCGGCGCATGTGGAAGAAGTGGTGGCCAAGGTGAAGTCAGAGATTGAACACAGCATGAAGGAGGCAGGTGAGAAAGCGATTTTTGATCTTGGCCTTCATGGCATGCATCCCGAGCTGGTTCGCTTGATCGGACGGCTGAAATACCGGACCAGCTACACGCAGAATATTTACGAACATTCTATTGAGGTTGCCTTCATCTGCGGTATGATGGCGGCGGAGTTGAAACTGCCGATGAAAGAGGCGAGAAGGGCCGGTCTGCTGCATGACATCGGCAAGGCCGTGGATCATGAGGTGGAAGGTTCCCACGCGGTCATCGGTGCCGACCTGGCCCGCCGCTATGGCGAAAAGCCCGAGATCGTTCATGCCATTGAAGCCCATCACGGTGACGTGGAGCCGAACCAGGTCCTGGATGTGCTGGTCCAGGCGGGGGACGCCCTTTCCGGCGCCCGTCCGGGGGCCCGCCGGGAAATGCTGGATGCGTATATCAAGCGCCTCGAAGCCCTGGAAAATATCGGCAATACCTTTAAAGGGGTTGACAAAACCTTTGCCATCCAGGCCGGTCGCGAGATCAGGGTCATTGTCAACCATGAGAAAATCAGTGACGAGGATGCCCTGGTGCTTTCCAAGGACATTGCTCAGCAGATTGAAAAGGAACTGACCTATCCAGGACAGATCAAAGTGACCGTGATCCGCGAAACCAGAGCGGTTGGTTATGCCAAATGATTCGCGTTGCCATGATCGGCGACATCGTTGGTCGCCCCGGGAGAAGAATCCTGCAGGAAAAACTTCCCCGGCTGATTGAGGAACATTCTCTGGATGTCGTGATTGCCAACGGTGAAAATGCGGCCGGCGGCTTCGGCATCACCCCGGAAATCGCCGAAGATATTTTTCAATGCGGCGTTGACGTGATTACCTCGGGCAACCATATCTGGGACCAGAAGAAGATAGAGCCTTATATTGACAGACAGCCTCGGCTGCTGCGGCCGGCCAACTACCCGAAAGGCTGCAGTGGCAGGGGCGAAGTCATTATCCCTTCCAAAAAGTCTCCAGACATCAAGATCGGGGTCATCAACCTGTCTGGCAGGATTTTCATGGGTTCTTTGGACTGCCCCTTTCAAACGGTAGTACCGCTGATTGAAAAGCTGCGGGCTGAAACCAGGGTGATTATCGTTGATTTCCACGCCGAAGCCACGTCGGAAAAAATGGCCATGGCCTGGTACCTTGACGGCCGCGTCAGTGCCCTGGCCGGTACCCACACCCACGTGCAGACTGCCGACGAGCGGCTGCTTCCCGGCGGCACGGCCTACATTACCGACCTTGGCATGACCGGTCCCATGGACTCGGTGATCGGGATGAAGGGAGATCGGGTGATCAGCAAATTTCTGACCGCCATGCCCACCCGTTTCGAGGTGGCCAGCGGGAATATTCAGCTTCATGGCATATTGCTGGAGGTGGATGAAGAAGAGGGCAAGGCCCAGCGCGTGGCGAGGATCAAGCTCAAGTTCTGAGTCCTTTCTGCCGATAGAGTCAGGCAGGAGGAGATGTTTTATGCTCAGAGCTGTGGATATGCAACAGGTGCTGCTGCAGTCGACGACGGTTGGCAAAATGCAGCAGCAGGGTGCTCACGGGGCCGAGGTTGAACAGGCCAAGCTTGCCCAGCAGCAGCTGTTGAAGGAAGAGAAGCAGCAGCGCGACATCCAGGAGATCAGCCAGACCGAACATCCGCTCCTGGACAACAATGCCCACCAGAGAGAAGGGCAGTCATTCAAACATCCTCCCCATGACGCTTCAGTGGATTCTGCCGACGACGAACCCCGGCCGGAAAAAAACAAACTCCGCCGTCATCCGGGCGGAGTTTTCATCGATATCAAAGCCTGATCCAGATCTTATCAAGGAATTCCCGTCGCTGATTTTTCTATTTTCCCGCCCACCATTACCATTCTGATATCCTGTATATCCGTGTGTTCGATAAGCTCGTCCAAGCTGGGGATTTGCCGGGGTGCACGCAGCTGCACGGCAATCATGTCCGCTTGACATTCAGGTGCCAGCTGCCCGACATCCTGCAGTCCCAAAGCCGCCGCCCCGTTGACGGTTGCCATGGTAAGGATGATTTCCGCCGGGAGATCGGGAAAGTTTTGGCGCAGGAAGCGCATTTCATCCCAGAGACTGAGGCTGTCAACGCTGGCCAGGCTGTCGGTGCCCAGGGCCGGAGCCAGGCCGCTGTTCAGCATGGCTTCCAGGTCAGGCAGCGGGTTGCCCAGGGTGTGGTTGCTGCGCGGGCAGAGTATGGGCTTGACGGCCAGCCGGGCAAATTCCTTGAGTTGGTCGCTTCGGGCGGTGCCCAGGTGAACGGCGCTGAGGCAGCGCAGGAGATTTTCCTGCAGCAGGGTGTCGATGGAATCTTTTCCGTAAGCCGGGGGCGGAAAATCCTGCCAGCCGACGAAGGGATAGAGCTTTGTCGCGATTGGTCCCCGGCCGTCGCGGAAAAAACGGCTTTCCGCTGCAGATTCGCCAAGGTGCATGGACAAGGGCAGTCGGTGCTTCTCGGCCATGGTTATTAATTGACCCAGCAGCGGCAGCGATACAGTGTAAGGGCTGTGGGGGGCGATGCCGACCTGAACCAGGGAGTCCTGCCTTGATTCGTGAACAAGACAGGATTCAAGCAATTCCGGCTGGCGATCCTGCTCCAGGGATTCTTCCCGGCTGATAATCTCCAGGAAGTGGACGGCCCGGATTTGGTTGCGAGGCGCGTCGTCAGTTTGAAACCATTGCGGACTGTGGTAATCGCCAACACAGGTGGTGCCGCTTTCCAGCAGCAGCTGCTGTCCCGCTGCCAGCCCGTCCTTGAATAGCTTTTCCGGGGCTTTTTTTTTGGCGGTTATAACCGAGAGAATCCAGTCGATGAAATCAACTGTGCCGGGACGGGGGCAAAGGCTGGAAAGTGCGGTCAGTTCGAGGTGGCAGTGGGCATTGATCAGCCCGGGCATCAACAGGCAGTCTTCCTGGTGGATGCGGGCGGCATTTGGGAAGCTGCCGGAAATTTCCCCGGCCTGGCCGAGCCGCACGATGCGCTGGTTGACAACCAGCACCGCCCCGTCGGCAATGAATGTGCCCGGCCGGGGCATGATCCATGGAGCGCTGATCAGGTATTGACCGTCCACGGATCAGGCGCCGTCATGCTGAGAACTCTGCAGGCTTGACATAAGCTGCTCAAGTTCATTTTTCTGGCCGTCCAGAACGTCAAGTAATTCTTCCTGCTCCTGCTCCTGATCATGCAGACCATGCTGCTGATGTGAAATCTCCAGGGTGCTGACCTGGATGAAGTCGGTCAGATAGTCGCTGACCAGGCTTTCGTACTGTTGCAGGTAGGGACGCAGGAAAAGGAATTTAAGCCTTTCCTGGTAATCCAGCAGCCTGCCTTTCAGCTCATCACGGGCTTTCTGTTTCAGTTGAATGCTGATTGTTTCCTGCCATGGGCGCTTTTTGCGCAGCGATTTCAACTTTTCAGACAGCAGTTTGCCGATGAGGGCGAACTTTGAAACCGCAGAAAAGCGTTCTTCCAGGGGATTGGCAAAACTGAAAGACGGCAGCTTGCTTTCCCAGTTGATGGGGGCGGGAAGGTTGCGCTGTTCCTGGCCGTCAACCTGGTTCCCGGTCGCTTTTTCCAGCAGAAAAAAGAGAGAAGCGCACTGTGATGAGTACGATGCCTTGATTTCCCGTTCAAGCGCCTGCCAGAACTGGTGCGTGCTGATCTCCAGCTTTTCCTGGATCTGGGGATGGACAACCTGTTGAAAATGCCGCTCCAGCAGTTTTAGCGGCAGCAGGGGGTTGCGGCTTTTCTCCGGCAGAAGATCATCGGGAAGCTGGTAAGATTCAATGATTTGATGCAGGACCGGCCTGATGCCCCCGGCGGTGGATTGGTTGAACCATGATTCGATTTTTCGGAAATATTCCCCTTCACACTGTTTGGTAATGGAACCTAAAGTGGTGCCAAGCTGTTTCTCAAACTGAAGCAGTTTTTCTTTCTGTTCTTCGTAATCCTGCGCCGAACTGTCAATCCCCTGCTGGTCCATCGACAGTGACTTTCTCCTGGCGGTGACCAGGGAATGGGCCCGGCGGGCAATATGCAGCATCCGGCTGTTCAGGTGCTGCGTTAATGCCAGGTCGGCTTCCTTTCCGGCAAGTTCCAGCAGCCGGGAAGTGAAAGATTTCCAGCCGGCGGTTGAAAGCTCAAGCTTTTCCGGGCTGTTTTGCCAGAGAAGCCAGCGGTTTTCTTCGTTTTTATCCAGGGAATCTTTATCCCTCAACTGGGTGTAGAGGTGGTAAAGGCTTGAAAAGCCATAGCAGGGCTGGTCAAATCCCAGTTCCGCCAGTTCCGCCTGGCAGCGTTCGAACATCTTTTCCATGTCTTTCCTGGCCGGGTGTTCCTCAAAATCGTAGTTGAGCACGAAAAGCAGCTTTGCCGCCAGCCCGAGATCGTGCAGGTGTTCCAGCAGGTGGTAGTCGGCCTGACGCAGGCCCATGCGGCTGCTGATCACGTAGACCAGGACCGGGCTGGTGGCCAGCTGCTGGATGGCAAGGGCCTGCTGGCCGGGGCTGGGCGTGTCCAGTCCCTGGCAATCCTGCATGACGACGTATTCCGGCAGGATGGTAAAGGGAAAAAAAACCTTTGCCTCTTCCAGGAACGTGGACATTGGTTCGTTGGTAATAAAATCTCTGAACCGGCCAAGTTCCTCCTGGGTGAAAGTCAGTTTCAGCTGCTCCCGCCGGTAATAGTCAGCTATGCTGTCATAACCGGCCAGCAGGTTTTTCAGCAGTTGATAATCTTTGTCAAAGCTGCCATGGCTGGTCAGGATGAATTCCCGGGAAAATTCTTCCAGCTGCCGGTTGATTTGCTGCCGGTCTTCCTGGTGGAAAAGAGATATCTTGGTTTCTTCCAGGTCAGCGGAAAAAAGGTAATGGCAGCTGTTCTGGAAAAGGGCGTCGGCCTGTTCCGCCGGAATAAGGGTGATTTCACCGTGCAGGTCGCTGCCATGGTGAATCGCGGTAACAAACATGGTGGTTATGCCGGCCCCCATGGGGAGGATTTTCTGACCGATCATGGTGTTTAACAACGTGCTTTTTCCGGATTTTACCGGGCCAATCACCGTGATCGGCAGAGAGAACTGTTCCGAAAGCCGCAGCAGTTCCTGGATGGTGGTCAGCCATTTCTCCAGCTGCGGCTGTTCAGTCGGGAGAGTAACGCGCAGGCTGCGTATCAGGTTGCTTATTGTTTCCAGCCGGGTATGCGGGTCGGAAAGTTGTGCCGGGGCAGGTGTTGATGACATGGACGTTTCTCCGATGGCAACAGGTTTATGACCGCTCGCGTGGCAATGAAGAGCGACTGTTCCATATGTAAAATAAAATCTTTTAATTGTAAAGCTGCTAGTTTGGATCTTTGTGTCTTTGTTGGGACGTCGTTCATTAGTGCCTTATCCCTGAAAGGCTGTCAAAAAAAACAAGAAATTGTCGGGGATACTTAAGGATGTTCGGGCATGGCTCATAGCGGTTTTGGCCGCCGAACGAATCACACGATGTGCCGCGAGAATGAGCGAGAGCCATGCCGGAACACCCTGATTCCTGATTTGGGTTGCGGGCCTTAAGCCCGCCTTGGTGCAGTGATTGCAGTATTTTTTTGCGGTAAATCGCTGCCTCCCAGGTTTTATTACTTTGTAATCTACCATCTCTCATCCCCTTTTTTACTTGTTAAAGTTCTTCTTCCTGTGATACACAGCAAGATGGTACCTTTGAGGTAAAAAAATGAGGAAACTCAAAAATATCTAGTAAATATAAGTGCTTATGAAACACTCATCTTTTGTCCACCTTCACCTTCACACCATGTACAGCCTCCTGGACGGAGCCATCCGAATTGAACACCTGATGAAGCGGGCCAGCGAATTTAAAATGCCGGCCGTTGCCATTACCGACCACGGAAACATGTTCGGTGCCGTTGACTTTTACCTGATGGCGGAAAAATACGGCATTAAACCCATTATCGGCTGTGAAGTCTACGTGGCTCCCGGGAGCCGCCATGACCGGCGCAGCGGCCAGGATCGGGATGTTGCCCATCATTTGGTGCTGCTGGCCAAAAATCAGCAGGGGTACCGGAATCTCTGTCAACTGGTCACCAAGGGGTATTTCGAGGGTTTTTATTATCGCCCCCGCATTGACAAGGAACTGCTCAGCCAGCATCATGAAGGTTTGATTGCCCTCAGTGCCTGCTTGAACGGGGTAATTGCCGCCTACCTTAATCGGGGGGATCGGCAGCAGGCGGAGAAAGAACTGCAGTTTTATCAGCAGTTGTTTGACAACCGGCGGTTTTATATTGAAATCCAGGACAATGGCATCGCGGACCAATACAAGGTCAATGAACAGTTGATCGACATGGCCCGCGGTTTTGATCTGCCGCTGGTAGCCACCAATGACTGCCATTACTTGATGGCCGAGGACGCCCGGGCTCACGAAGTGCTGTTATGCATTCAGACCGGCAAGCACATGGATGATCCGAGCCGCATGCAGTACGGCACCGATCAGCTCTACTTTAAATCTCCGGAAGAAATGGCTGCCGGCTTTGCGGACTATCCCGAGGCTTTGGCCAATACCATTGAAATTGCCGAACGCTGCAACTTCAAGTTTGAATTCGGCACCTATCACCCGCCGAACTTTGTTCCGCCTGACAATCAAAGCCTGAGTTCCTACCTGGAACAGCAGAGCCGGGAGGGTTTTGCCCAGCGCCTGGAAAAAATCCAGCGGTTTTACGGCGATGCCTGGAACCAGGATCTCCTGGCACAATACCAGGCCCGCCTGGATGCCGAACTGGGCATGATCAACAAAATGGGTTTTGCCGGTTATTTTCTGATCGTGGCCGATTTTGTCAACTACGCCCGGCAGCGGGGCATCCCGGTTGGTCCCGGTCGAGGGTCGGCGGCTGGCTCCCTGGTGGCGTTTTCCCTGAGGATTACAGACATCGATCCCCTGCCTTACGGCCTGCTTTTTGAGCGCTTCCTCAACCCGGAACGAATTTCCATGCCGGATATTGACATGGATTTCTGCATCCGCGGCCGTGAAGAAGTTATCCGCTATGTAACCGAAAAATACGGCAGCGACCGGGTGGCCCAGATCATCACCTTTGGTAAAATGCAGGCCAAGGGGGTGATTCGTGATGTGGGCCGCGGTCTGAACATGCCTTATGCCGAGGTGGACAAGATTGCCAAGCTGGTGCCGGCGGTGCTGAATATTTCCCTGGACGAAGCCTTGAAAAAAGAGAAGCGGCTGGGGGATTTGCGCAAGGGTTCTGCCAGGGAGCGGGAACTGTTGAAAATCTCGCTGGCCCTTGAAGGGCTCAACCGCCACGCCTCGATTCATGCCGCCGGGGTGGTGGTGGCCAACAATCCGCTGGTTGACTACCTGCCGCTGTATCCCGGGCAGAACAACGAGATTGTTACCCAGTACGACATGACCATCATTGAGAAGCTGGGCTTGATCAAGTTTGATTTCCTCGGTTTGAAAACCTTGACCGTGATTAATAACGCTCTCAACCTCATCAAGGCTGAAAACAGGGAGCCGCTCGATATTGACGCGATTCCTCTTGATGACCCGAAAACCTACGATCTGCTGGCCTCGGGTTCTACGACTGGGGTGTTTCAGCTGGAAAGCAGCGGCATGCAGTCGCTGATGCGCCGGCTTCGACCTGAAACCTTCGAGGATATTATTGCCCTGGTGGCCCTCTATCGTCCCGGTCCTTTGAACAGCGGCATGATTGATGATTTTATTGATCGAAAGCACGGCAAGCAGAAAATCGAATACCTCCTGCCCCAGCTTGAACCGGTGCTGAAAGATACCTATGGCGTCATCGTTTACCAGGAGCAGGTGATGCAGATTGCCCAGCTGCTGGCCGGCTACACCCTTGGCGAAGCGGACATCCTCCGCCGGGCCATGGGCAAGAAAAAGGCCGAAGAAATGGCCAAGCAGCGGCAGCGGTTCATGGACGGCGCCAAGGCCAACAACATCAATGAGAAAAAAGCCGGTGAGATATTTGACCTGATGGCGAAATTCGCCGAATACGGTTTCAATAAATCTCATTCCGCCGCTTATGCCTACATCGCCTACCAGACAGCGTATCTCAAGGCTCATTTCCCGGTTGAATTTATGGCCGCCCTCCTGATGGAGGATATGCAGAATTCCGATAAGGTTATAAAAAATATTACCGAGTGTAAAGAAATGGGCATAGAGGTTCTGCCCCCGGATATCAACGAAAGCGGAACCTCTTTTTCCGTGGTTCGGGAAGGTATCCGCTTCGGGCTGGCTGCTATCAAGAACGTTGGCGAAAAAGCGGCCGAGGAAATCATTCGTGAACGGGATGATGCCGGGAACTTCAGCTCTATTTTTGATTTCTGTCAGCGGGTGGACCTGCACAAGGTCAATAAAAGGGTTATCGAGAGCCTGATCAAGGCCGGGGCCTTTGATTCCACCGGCGTCAGTCGGGCAAAGATGGCGGCCGCCATGGAGGACGCCATTGAAACCGGTCAACGGGTTATGCGGGACAAACAGCAGGGACAGCTGTCCCTGTTTGATCTGGTGGGTGATGAGGCTGCTGATTCAGATCCAGCAGCCTCATACAGTTATCCCGACATCGATGAATGGGATGATCGGCTCAAACTGGCAAACGAACGGGAAGCGCTGGGTTTTTATATCACCGGCCATCCCCTGCAGCAGCGCCTGGAAGAACTGAAGCGCTGCGCCGTGGTTCGGATCGACCGCCTTTCTGACTATCAGGATCAGGCCCGGGTTCGGCTTGGCGGCCTGGTGACGGTGGTCAAGGAAAAACGAACCGCCAAGGGCAATCTGATGGGGTTTATTGTTCTGGAAGATTTGACCGGCAGTGTCGATGTAACCTTGTTTCCCGATGCCTTCCAGTTGGCATCGCCTTACATTGAAAGTCAGGAGCCGCTGATTATTGAAGGGCGGGTTGAAGTTGATGACGAACGGGCCAGGGCGAAAGTGGTGGCAAACACGGTGATGAGCCTGAAAGAAGCAACCGGGAAGATGATCCACCGCGTCGTGCTTGCTCTGCAGCGTGATTTACTGACCACTGCCAAGTTGAATCAACTCAAAGAAATATTGTCCCGCTACCGTGGCAACTGCCCGGCCTATGTGAATTTGAGCATGAACGACTGTGAGCTGGTGCTTGCCCTTTCAAAAGACTACCATCTTGAACCCAGCAGTGAACTGGTGCAGGAGGTGGATAGCTTGTTTGGCAGCAATGTGGTAGGGTTTGAAGCCTAAGAGGTGTGGGCTGCATCATTGCTGTCATGATTTGAAGCTAATGCGGGAACATAACCCGCAACCCAAACGGGTCTTTCGGCCCGCAAATAAGTGCTCTTATCAGAGCTCTGCATAAGTTTTTTCATCAGAACCTTTGCCTAAATGGCAAAGAACCTGTGAAACACGTAACATTTTCTTGTTTTTCAAACCAGAAAACAACCTGTAAGGCACTAATGCCGGCTGTGAACCGGCCGTAAAGGACTGGCCGAACATTCCGGACATTA
>JAOZRP010000591.1 GCA_029940125.1 bacterium | reverse complement strand
AGCTCAGGACCGCACGTCCTGTAATTGATCTTTCCCGCTGTCGGCGGTGAAAGGACCGAAAAATGTTTGCATCAGATCGGTGAGCTCCTGCTTCCCTGAGGATGAAAAGATCCGCTGCCGGAAGGCCGCGGCTCCCGGCAGGCCGCGACTGTACCAGGCCAGGTGCTTGCGGAAAAGCAGGAATCCGGTTTTTTCCCCTTTATGCTCTTCCAGCAGCTTCCAATGGAGAAAAATAGTGGCCAGCTTTTCCGACCAGGTGATGGATGGTGCCGTTTCTCTACCGATGCATGCCTTGATCTCACGGAACAGCCAGGGGCGTCCGAGAACTCCCCTGGCCAGCATCAACCCGGCGATGCCGGGACGCTTCAATGCCCGGCTGGCTTCAAGGGGAGTGTAAAGGTCACCGGAACCGATCACCGGAATCGCTGCCTGCCGGGCGACTTTTTCCAGGTAGTCCCAGTCGGCGGCGCCGCTGAACATCATGACCGCCGTCCGGGGGTGGCAGAATACCGCTTTGGCGCCATGGTCGGCGGCGAGGTGAATAGCCGCGTCGGCATTCAGGTGGTGGTGATCCCAGCCCGACCGGATTTTAATGGTGAAAGGAATTGCCGGGTGCCTGGCCAGCGCCTGTAGAATTTTTTTGATCTGGCCGGTATCTTTGAGCAGGGCCGAGCCGGCGCCGGTTTTGACAACTTTTTTCACCGGGCAGCCCATGTTGATGTCAATGCAGGCGGCCCCGGCATCAAGGGCTTTCAGGGCGGCAGCCCGAATGATTTCCGGGTCCCGGCCAAACAGTTGAACGATCAATGGCTGTTCCGGCAGCTCAAAGCTGAGCATGCTCCTGGTTTTTCGGTCATTCTGCATCAGTCCCCTGGCACTGATCATTTCGGTGACGACCAAATCAGCGCCGAACTTTTTGGCCAGCTGGCGAAAGGGACTGTCAGTAATGCCGGCCATGGGGGCCAGGATAAGCGGTTGATGACTGAACATGGTCAGTACGTAGCGGGAATTTTCCGGAAGTTCAAGTTTTTCTTGACAGGTTTTTATGAACCACGATATGCATTGTCGGGTTTTATTGTCTGATTGTGCCGGTGACTTTCTGGTGATGATCTGTTAAAATTACTGGTTCCCATCCGAGAACTGC
>JAOZRP010000244.1 GCA_029940125.1 bacterium | reverse complement strand
TTAATAACCATTACAAGCTTTCGCCCTCTGGGTGTTGGTTCTCATGAACGTAAAGTCTTGGTTTTCCAAGGCTAAACGCTAATTGCTAACGGCTGATCGCTCAACGTAGGAGGATAATGGCTCTTTGTCCAGGTTGCACTTGTCATACGGACTATGCTATAAAGCATGCTGTTTTTGAGCTGTTAACTGTCATCGTACAGCGCCTGCCATAGTAATGGAAGGCCGGGAAAAATTCAAGACATGAAAGAAGGATTAGGAGTAGCAAACAGTTATGATGCACTATGAAGGAAACATCATCCGCCCCCCCAGCGAAGCCCGGAGCATCATCCTCCAGGCCACCGTCGGCTGCTCTCACAACCGCTGTTCATTCTGCCCGACCTACCGGGGCGTACGCTTCCGCATCAAGGATGACGCAACCCTGTTGGCCGATATCCGTTATGCCAGCCAGGCCTATCCCCGGGCCCGGCGTCTCTTCATTACCGACGGAGACGCCCTGATTATTCCCTTCGCCAGGCTGCTGGCCCTGCTGCGGACGATCAACGCCGAGATACCCCGGCTGACCCGCATCGGCATCTACGCCTCGGCAAAATCCATCCGCAAAAAGAGCCTTGCCGAACTGCAGGCTTTGAAGGAAGAAAAGCTCGGCATCATCTATTACGGACTGGAAAGCGGCGACGACCAGACCCTGGCGGCAATCAACAAGGGCACAACGGCTGGGGAAACCCTGGAGTTGTGTACCAAGGCCCAGAAGGCCGGGATGGTCTTGTCGACCACGGTGATGATCGGCATTGCCGGGGTTGAGAGGTCGCTGATTCATGCCCAGCGCACGGGTGAGCTGCTGACCGCCATCGATCCGAAATACGTCGGTGCCCTGGTCACCATGGTGGTGCCGGGAACCGACCTTTACCGGCAGTATGAGGAAGGCACCTTTCGCCTGCCGGACAAGCGCGGGCTCCTGCTGGAACTGCGCGAAATGATCGCCCACACCCATTTGACCAAAGGCATGTTCATGGCCAATCACGCTTCCAACTACCTGCCCATCAGGATCCATTCCCCCAAGGACCGCGAAGCCGCCCTGGCTATGATTGACGAAGCCCTGGCCGGCAACATCCCGCTGCGGGAAGAATGGATGCGTGGACTTTAACCTTCAGAACGCATTAGGATAAAGATGAAAAAGCAAAAAAACTACCAGCAGACCTTCGCCCTGGCGGCGGAGAAATTCCGGGAAGCCGACATCAGCTATCTGGAGAACCATCCGGAAATTCATTATGATCAGGGGGAAAAAATCATTTCCCTGCCATTCTTCCAGCGCCCCTACCATATCTCCTACCCGGAGCTTGAGTTTTCCTGCCCCCAGGAACCGGTCATCTCCCTGGTCAGCAAAATCATCATCCTCCACTACCTGATCAATGCCACCCATTCAACCAGAACCGGACAACTGACCAATTACGGCGGCATCCCGGGGGGATCATTCTATTTTCCGGTTTTCAAACGCAAAACCACTGACATCCTGCTGGCCAAACTGGGAAATGACGGGGAAGCCTTCAAACGGGCCGGGGAAAAACTGGGGGCAGCCGCAGCTGATCTGGGGGATGTTTCCTTTACCATCGGGACCCTGCCTGACATCGACCTGACCCTGGTCTTCTGGGAAGGGGATGAAGACTTCCCACCCGCCTACGACATCCTTTTCGACCCGGCCATCGACCGCTACCTCTCGCTGGAGGACATCGTCGTCCTGGCCCAGATGGCAACCAAACGGGTGCTGTCGCGAATCGAAGCCTAGGATGAAAGCTGTCAGCGATCAGCTTTTAGCAGAAGATTGAAAAGCAGGCTGGTAAACGAAAAGCTCAAGGCTGACAACTGACAACCCATCCGGAAACGCCGGTTTCCGGATGGAGGGTAGAAGGGAAATTTTACGGCGCTGAAAGGTTCAGTACCTGGCCGGGATGCAGGATGGCGTCTTTTTTCAGGCGGTTCCACCGACACAGCTGTTCAACGGTCAAACCATACTTGCGCGAAACCTTCCACAGGGTGTCGCCACGACGCACTTTTACCGTCTTGCCCGGGGATGGCTGGCCGCTAGGACGCAGGGAAGCGGTTTTTACCCATTTCTTACGCTTGGCTACCTGTCGTCGCCGGGCACGCTGTTCGGAAAGCACCAGCACCTGGCCGGGCTTGATCAGCTTTGAACTTCCCAAGCGATTCCATCTTCTGATGTCACGCACGGAAACATGATATTTATGGGCAATTTTCCATAAGCTGTCCCCGCGACGGACGCGGTAAGCAGCCGGCCGGTGAATCATGGGCCGCGACACAATCCGATGCCGACGCACACCGGCGGTATAGATGCGGGGCGAGAAAACCACCCGGCCGGAACCCTGGGCCCGCACCGGAATGACCAGGTAGGAACCGGCCCTGATGGTCGTCCCGGACAGATTGTTCAATTCCTTGATCGGCCGAATGCTGGTGTGGTAGCGATGGGCAATGGTGGACAACGATTCGCCGGGCCTGATTTTATGCCGGCGAAAGGTGATGCGCTGTTCCGGCGGCAGGCTCGCCAGCCTCTGCCGACACTGCTCCCCTTTCCCGGCCGGAACCTTCACCAGGTATTTCTTCACTTTCGGCGGCGTGCACCAGTAGCGCAGCTCCGGATTCAGCCTTTTCAAATCGCTGTATTTGCAGCCGGCTGCCCAGGCAACAACCTGCAGATCGGTGGCATCGTTGACCTCAACCGTGTCAAAAGTCAGGGGCGGCAGATAGCGCACGTTTGAAAGGCCGTACTTTTCCGGCTCCCGGGCAATCAGGATTGCCGCGATCAGCCGGGGAATATACTCCCTGGTTTCCCGCTTCAGGTAGCGAAAGCGGGACATTTCCCAAAAGTCCTCGGTTTTATGCCTCTTGATCGCCCGCATGATCTTGCCTTCGCCGGCATTGTAGGCGGCGGCGGCCAGATACCAGGAACCAAAATAGCCGTAGAGATCATGAAGATACTGGGCGGCGGCATAGGTTGACTTCAACGGGTCGCGACGTTCATCCACCCACCAGTTGATTTTCAAGCCATACTTACGGCCGGTGCCGCTAATGAACTGCCACGGACCGCAGGCCCGGGCCCGGGAATAGGCATGAGTGGTGAAGCCGCTCTCGATCAGCACCATGTAGGCAAGTTCTTCCGGAACATGGTACTGCCGCAGGATCCGCCTCATTTCCGGCAGGTAGAGCTGCGCCCGTTCCAGGCTCCGGCGGGTAAAAGAGCTGTTGACCGTGCTGTAGTAGGAAATAAAGTGCTCAACCTTTTTATTGATGACAATGGGGAACTCATAGCGGGCCCCGGTCCTCGCCTTCTGCTCAATTTCCAGGTCGTCGGCAGTTTCAGCCTGATCCATCTTTTTGGCATCGGCCAGCCACTCATGGAGATAAAGCAGCGATCCCTCGTCATGCCGCTCGCCGGCCAAAGTCAACCAGGGATAGAGAACCTCTTCAGCCGGTCCGTTTTCCAAACCGCTGCAGGATTCATCACCGGAGCATTCCCAGACATCCTGCCGGACAAGACCAGAAGTTCCAACCGGAGTCTTCCGCAAGGTGGTTTTTTCCAAACCACAGGCCGTACAGATCAACAGCAGCAGCACCGACAGCAACAACACAAATTTATTTTTCATCAATACACCTTGAACAGATGTCATTAAAATCGTTGTACTATTTTCGCTATCGTCGGTTTTTCAAATTTCTGAACCATTACAAGCTTATCAACTCCCTGTCAACCTTATTCTGTCGAAACAATGAGTTTCCATCGGGCAACCGCGGTCCCCGGACGGGTGCTCAGCCTTCAGCTTTCAGCCTGACACTACCTTTTTCAGCCTTTTGCTGAAAACCGCCTGCGGACCGCTGTTCATCGAGAAAGGAACCTTTCCGGACAAACAAGCACCTAAATCAAGCTGTTAGTGCCTTACGCCTGAAATGCTGCCACTCTTTTCAGTACCCCCTTGAGGGGTGCAAAAAACAAGAAATTATCGGGGATACTTAAGGATGTTCGGGCTTGGCTCATAGCG
>JAOZRP010000590.1 GCA_029940125.1 bacterium | reverse complement strand
CGGATTCCTTCCCCCTTCCAGGCCGGTTTGAAGCAGTGGTTGCAGGAAGTGCAGGCCGCCGGTTCCAGATCACCGTCCCGCCAGCGGTTGATCAGTTCCGGTTCCCGGATCAGGGGCCGGCAGAGGGCCACCAGGGGGATGCCGCTGTCCATGATCTGCTCAACCACTCCTGGTGAGCGGATGCCGCCCACGGTGGCGACCGGGATGTCGACCGCCGCCTGCACGGCCCTGGCCTCGGCCAGGAAAAAGGCTTCCTTTTCTGGCCGATCGATATGCCTGACTACCGGCTGCTTCACCGGGCTGGCCTTGGTGCCGCCGCTGACTTCAATCATATCCAGGCCCATTTCCTCCAGCCGCTGGCAGATTTCCACGGTTTCCTCCAGCCGCAGCCCGTCTTCCAGGTAGTCCTGGCCGTTGATCTTCATGGACAGGGGAAAGTCGTCGCCAACTATTTCCCTGGTGCGTTCGTAGCATTCCCGCAAAAAACGAAAACGGTTTTCCAGGCTGCCGCCGAACTCGTCCCGCCGTTTGTTGATGGCCGGTGACAGAAACTGGCTGATCAAATAGCCGTGGGCAGCGTGCAGCTGCACCCCGTCGCAGCCGCTTTCTTTGGCCCGTCCGGCTGCCGTCGCGAAGGCATTGATCAAAAGCTTTATTTCTTCCCTGGTTAATTCCTGCGGCCGCTGGTCAAAAAGCGGGTGGTCGATGGCGCTGGGGGCCCTGGCCGGCAGCCCGCTGACCTTTGGATTTGCCTGACCGCCGCAGTGAACCAGTTGGATGAACAGCCGGGAGCCGGCCCGGTGCACCGTTTCAGCCAGTTCCGCCAACGGCTCCATCAGCCGGTCCTGGTCCAGTCCCGCCTGTCCCTGATGCTGGCGGCCTTCAAGAGAGACATAGGTATAGCCGGAGGTCAGCAGGGCGGCGCCGCCCGCGGCGAGGTTTTTGAAAAGTTCCTTCTGCCAGGGGCTGACTTCTCCTTCTTTTCCGGCCATCCCGTCCCAGGTTGCCGAACGGATGAAGCGGTTTTTAAGCTCAATATTGCCGATGAACATCGGCGTGAAGGCGGTTTCCAGTTGATGGTTGGACATTATCTGATCCTTTTGCAGAAGTTTAAAAATTGTCGGGTTGAATCTAGCCGTTTTGCCC
>JAOZRP010000243.1 GCA_029940125.1 bacterium | reverse complement strand
ACATCGTGTGATTCGTTCGGCGGCCAATACCGCTATGAGCCAGGCCCGAACATCCATCGATACATCCCTGGCAAAACAGCCTGAAACAGTACTGTCTGGTTAGGTTCCTGCTACTGTCAACCGGTGCTGTTTTCCGGCGCGACATCGTGAGATGACGTTGTTTTTCCCGGCGATTGAAGCGTGAAAGTTGCCTTGTTTGAGCCCTGAAAGGGCGAGTTTGGCAACTTTAGTGCCTTACAGGTTATTTTCTGGTTTGAAAAACAAGAAAATGTTCTGATAAGAGCACTTATTTGCGGGCCGAAAAGACCCGTTTGGGTTGCGGGATTTGTCCCCGCATTAGCGAAATGAGCCGCTGGAAAAACAGGCAATCGAGCGCCAAAAGCGCTGAAAACTGCACCGGTTGCCGACTTTAAAACAGCACAAAAAGCGTGCCGGACATTACTGAGCTTGAAAGGAAAATCAAAAAGAAATCCGGCTGAGGTCCTCCTCAATCCGGGTCTGATAGAACTGCTCCCGCAGGGCGGGAAGGGCCAGCCACTGGCCGGCCGCCGTGGCCACCGCTTCATAGCCGCCATCGGCCAAGACCGACATCAGACAGCCCCGGGCCCGGTAAATCTGGCGGCTGCCCCGGCCCCTCACTTCGGGCTCAAAGGCGACAAAAAGCAGCTTCTCGTCCACCAGCACCGGCCGCTTGAAGCTCATCTGCAGGCGCACGGTCACCCCGAACAGCTCATGCTTGATAAACCCGGACCAGCCGCAGATTTCATCGAGCACCGCCCCGACCACCCCGGGGTGCAGCACCCCGGCCGCCTGCTGGAAACTTTCGGCAATGGCAGCGTCGCCGGGATCAAAACCGAACTTCGCCAGGATGTAATAGCGGCCATCGTATTCAGCCATGAAAAAACGGCGCCGCATCCCCCGCTCCCGGCGCTTCGTGCCGCAGATGAAGCAGTTTTCATAGATGGACAAGGGCGTCAGCACCGCCCGCCGTTCGAATTCATCCAGGTGGGGAAGGCTGGAAAGATCGCCGCCGGCAAAACCGGCATCGGGTTCGACCGTCCCGGTGATGTAGCTCTGCCGCTGCCCCGGCCGCTGCATTCGGAAAATAATCTGGCTCTGCCCATCATCCAGTTCGGCCCGCAGCTGCAGCGTATCCCCCAGTTGGCAGCGGTCGCCGAATTTCATGGAAATGGTAAAGGGAAACGGCAGGCTTTCCCCTTTGTGCTGCCGCCAGCAGAGATCGGCAAGATCGAGGACGGCGGCAATGCCGATGCCCCCGTGGGGAATGCCGATCCAGCCCTCATGCTTTTTTTCCATCAGCAGTTCGGCTTCCAGGGCGCCGTCGACCATGGCGATTTCCGGCAGGCAGAACCGCTCCCGACAGGCAAAACATTGTTCATGACCTCGAGTGTCCACGTTCCATTACCTCAATCATTGCACTAAAACGAACCGGCTTCCGGACGGGCCGCCGATCGCCAAGCTTCGACTTTCAGCCTACTTGCATTATTCTGAATCCATCACCGGGTGTTCGGGCTTGGCTCGCAGCGGGTTTGACCGCCGGATGAATCACCACGACGGTGATTCGCGGCGGACGCCTCGGAGCCGGCCATGGACGGCCGGCAAGAATGAGCGAGAGCCATGCCGGAACATCCGGGAAGATATCTTTCCATTACAGAAGGGGCAATCCGGAAAATTGAGATCAAACTATACCCCAACCGCCGCCCGGAGTCAATAAAGGGCTCTTGAACCACCACGGCAACAACCTTGACTATTTCAGGACAATATGAGAAACAATAACCATATTGTGGCTTCCTGTGGTCCGGTAAAGGAATTGACTGATGAAGAAAAGGCTCCTGATCATCGAGGATGAGCTCTCGGTCGCCAAGCAGCTCAAATGGGGCCTGATAAAAAACTACGAGATCACCATTGCTTCCGGGGTAGACGCGGCCCGGCGGGCGCTGGCTTCCGGCACCTTCCCGGTAGCCACCATGGACCTGGGCCTGCCGCCCCACCCGGACACCCCCATCCAGGGATTCAAGCTGCTTGAAGAACTGCCGTCCCTGGCCCCCCATACCCGCGTCATCGTCATCACCGGCAACACCGAGGAGGAAAATGCCATCCGGGCCATCGCCCTGGGGGCCGCCGACTTCTGCAACAAACCCATCGACCTGAAAATACTGCACATCATCCTCGAGCGCACCTTCCGAATCCAGGAGCTGGAAGAAACCAACCGCCGCCTCCAGGCTCAGACCGGCCAGAGCGGAGCCTTGTGCGGCATGCTCGGCATCTCCCCGGCCATGACCACCCTTTTCGAGCGCCTGACCCAGGTCGCCAGGACCGACTACCCGGCCCTGATCACCGGCAGCACCGGCACCGGCAAGGAAATGGCGGCCAAGGCCATCCACCAGCTGAGCCCGCGGGCGGCAAAGCCCCTGGTGATCATCAACTGCGGCGCCATCCCCGAAAACCTGCTGGAAAGCGAGCTTTTCGGCCATGAAAAGGGAGCGTTCACCGGAGCCTCGAGCCGCAAGACCGGCCGTTTTGAACAGGCTGACCAGGGCACCATCTTCCTGGATGAAATCGGCGAGCTGCCCCTCAACCTGCAGGTCAAAATCCTGCGCTTTCTCCAGGAATCCACCATCGAACGGCTCGGCGGCACCGCCACCATCACCCTCGACGTCCGCATCATCGCGGCCACCAACGCCGATTTGGAAAAAGCGGTTGAAAAAGGGGAATTCCGCGAAGACCTTTTCTACCGCCTGAACGTGGTTCCGCTTACCATTCCCGACCTCAGGAACCGCCCCGAGGACATCCTCCTGCTGGCCAACACCTTCCTGCGCGAGGAAAGCCGCAAGCTTCAGCGAGGACAGACTTCCTTTTCGCCGGCGGCCAGCGCCGCCCTGGCCGCCCACCCGTGGCCGGGCAACGTCCGCGAACTCCAGAACCGCGTCCGCCGGGCCCTGGCCAACACCCTGGACCGGATAATCACCCCCGGCGACCTGGGCCTCGAGGAAATCTCCCCGGACCAGGAAAGCCAGAAACTTACCACCCTCAAAGCCGCCCGGGAGGAAGCCGAAAGACAGGCCATCGCCAAAGCCCTGGCCTGCAGCGGCAACAACATCAGCCAGGCGGCCAAGCTCCTTGACATCAGCCGCCCTACCCTCCACGATCTGCTGAAAAAGCACCGGATCAGCATCGACAAGTGAAGCTTATCCCGCCCTAAAGACGGTCTTGACAAAAATCACAAATAGCAATAATATCAACTTATACAGGAAACTTTTACATAAATACGGAAAACAATCATGCATAAAAGAAATTTATACATGGAAAGGGTTAAGCCCTTTATTGACAAACCGGTCGTAAAAATTATCACCGGTCTGCGACGAGTCGGCAAAAGTTATTTCATGAGGCAAATCATGGAATATCTGCACGACCAGGGCATCGACAATCAGCGGATCATCTACATTAACAAAGAATCCGTGGATTTTGATTTTATCAACAATTACCAGCAATTACACCACTACCTTAAAACCAGGACGACAACATCACCCGACAGCAGGAGCTATTTGCTTATTGACGAGGTACAGGAAATAAAAGGGTGGGAAAAATGTATCTCTTCCTGCCAGGGAAATGACACCTATGATATCTATCTGACCGGTTCCAACGCCAGCCTGCTTTCATCCGATCTCGCTTCACTTTTATCAGGGCGATATATAGAATTCCCCCTTTATTCCCTGGGCTTCAGAGAATTCCTGGACTTCATGGGCAGGGAAGAAGCGGAGGCTCACAATGCCTTCCCCCTCTATCTGCGCTACGGGGGATTTCCGGCTTTGCCGCACTTTGATCTCGATACGGAGGTTGTCTATCAGTACATCAGCGCCCTCTACAACACCATCCTGCTGAAAGATGTGGTCAAACGCTACCGGGTACGCAACATCACCCTGCTTGAAAATATAACCAAATATGCCTTCGACAACATCGGTAATATTTTTTCAGCCAAAAAGGTTTCCGACTACATAAAATCCCAAAAGCTCTCTATCAGCGTTGAAACGGT
>JAOZRP010000242.1 GCA_029940125.1 bacterium | reverse complement strand
CCCCGACCTACGGATTCGAAGTCCGGCGCTCTATCCAGCTGAGCTACGGGCGCCCAAAAGCGGAGAAGAAGATTGAAAAGCTGGTTCTCGAAGTAATGGGGTGGGTAGAGGGATTCGAACCCTCGACCTCAGGAGCCACAATCCTGCACTCTAACCAGCTGAGCTATACCCACCAAAAGAAGCCTTCCACCGATGGTTCAGGAAGAAGGGTCATATTTCATAGATGAAAAGCAGGGTTCTGTCAATAACAATTTCCCCGCGGAGGGGACCAAAATTCACCTCCACTGGCTATCATATCAGCACAGACAGTCGGCAAAACTACCACCACAGTTCATAACCCAGACGGAGGGTGACAAAAATGAGGATGATGCCAATAACCAGTTTCCGGGAACGCAGGGAGATGGTTCGGTTGATCCGCATGCCGACCAGGGAAGAAAGAATCGATCCCATGGCCATCAGGAGAGAGTAATCGGCGTGGATCAGGCCAACACGGGGAAAATGAACAGCTCCATGAAAAGCATAGGACAACGTTCCGGCCAGAGAGGTGAAAATCATTACGGCGTTGGCAGTGGGAGCCGCGGTCTGATTCTCCACCAGGCCGGTAACCAGCATCAGGGGAGTGGTAATCCCCCCGCCGCCGATGCCGGTAAAACCGGCCACCGTGCCGCTGGCAGCCCCGATTCCGAACGGCACCAGCCGGGAGCCATATTTCCCAGGCTGGCGGGCTTTGATGTTTCTCCCCATCAAGGTCCGGACGGCAACGTAAAACAGGAACCCCATCATGATCATAATCAACCAGGATTCAGGCAGATGGGGAGCAATTCGCGCCGCCGTGTAAGAAAAAAGGGCGGCTCCAAAGGCAATCCAGAAAACCACCGACCAGCGGACCAAGCCCTTGCAGCTGTACATGAAGGTGTTCCACGAAGTCAGGATGATAATGGCCCCCATGCTGCTGGCCATGGCCTCCAGATGGGAAATACCCACCAACGTCAGGCCGGGAACCATGACGATGCCGCCTGCCAGGCCGAAAACCGTGGACAGGATGCCAACCACCATTCCCAGGCCGACAGCAAAAAGATATTCCATGAACAGCTAGCCTTCCGGTAAGAAAATATTGTTCCCGGCAAGAAACGTCAAAAAGCGCTGCAGACAGCACCGTTGATCGTATGCTGGTTTTTCACCGGGCACGATTGGGATTCTTACAAAATCACTGAAATTCAACTGAAATGTGAAACAATTTCCAGCGGCCGGTCAACACTGACGTCAGCGGCCAAACCGTCAATATGTCCGTAGCCATAGTCACAAAAGCAGCTCATTACCCCGGCGGCCAGCGCCGCCCGCACATCGGTATGGTGATCACCGATCATCACCACCTGCCCGGAATCAAGAGAAAAATGATCCAGGGCCTGCACGATGCCGGCGGGATCGGGTTTTTTACGCGGCACATCCTCGGGACCAATGAGCAGCTGGAACCTTTCCCTGATCTGCAAGCCGTCCAATACCTGTTCGGCCAGGGATCTTGGTTTGTTGGTTATGCAGACGAGCAGCTTGTCCTCGTAACGATCCAGCACTTCCTCCATCCCCTCATAAACAGCGGATTCATCAAGCAAATGCTGCTCATAAAGTTCAAGAAAACGCTGAAAGCTGGATTCCTCCTCCCGTCCTATAACCCGCTGAACCAGCTTCCTGGCTCCATCGCCAATGAGGGACTGCACCTGGGCCAGGCTCAGCGGTCGGCAGCCATGTTCCCGGCGCAGGAGATTGACCGCCCGGGCAATGTCCGGCAAAGTATGAACCAAGGTTCCATCAAGATCAAAAAAAAGTGCTTTTACCGACGTCATTATATTCCCTGATGCTCACAAATCCTACCAGCGGGACTGGCCTTCCGGGGTGAGGATAATTCTTGCGTCAACCACGTTGATCCCCTGCTCATAAACAATCACCGGATTCAGATCCATTTCCTGGATGTCCGGGTAGGAACCGATAATCTCCGACACCGCCAGCAGCAGGTGCTGAATGGCCTTTTTATCCACCGGCGGCCGCCCCCTGAAACCATTCAGCAGCACCGCCGACTTGATTTCATCAATCATGCGCCTGGCGGAACGAGCGGAAATGGGCAGCACCCGAAAGGCCACGTCTTTCAGCACTTCGACCATTACCCCGCCGATGCCAAACATGATAATGGGACCGAACTGGTCGTCAATTTTCGTGCCCACGATCACCTCCTGGCCTTCGGCGGCCATGGGCGAAACGAGAATTCCCTTGACCCGGGCCTGGGGATCAAATTTCTTGGCATTCGACATTATTTCATCGAAGGCCCGCCGGATATCCTCCGGTTTTTCCAAGCCCAGCTTGACGCCGCCGGCGTCGCTTTTATGGAGGATATCCTGGGAAACAATCTTCATCACCACTTCACCCTCGATGCCGGCAGCCAGCTGCACCGCCTGTTCCGCTGATGTCGCCAGGCAGTCAACACACACTACCTGGCCGTGCAGGCTGAGCAGTTCCTTGGCTTCAGGCTCGAGCAAGGCCCGGCGGCCTTCCTTTCTGGCCTGGGCAAAAATTTCCCGCCCCCGGGCTTTGGCTTTCTCGCCCTTGGTAAAGGTAAACTTGGCCTTCGCCCTGTAACCCCGCAGGTAGCCGCCATACTCAGCCAGGACTCCGATACATTTACAGGCAATTTCCAGGGAATCCTGCACCGGTATTTTATAGTAACGCAGCAGTTCCAGTGCGTGGGGTTTGGCAAAATTATAAAGGCTGTGGACCACGATGGGCTTTTCCGTCTTTCTTACCAGCTTTCCCAATCGGTGGGCGGCATCTTCTTCCACAAACTGCAGGCTTTCAGCGAAACGGATGCTGTAGCCGCCAAACAGGCCAACCATCAACAGGCTGCCCACCTCATGATCATGGAGAATAATCTCCGCGCAGTCGGCAAAAATCCCCGGGTTGGCATCACCGCCGCCGGCCACGTCGATGGGATTTCTCACCGAGGCTGCCGCCGGTAAAATCTTTTTCAGCTTCTCCTGGGTTTTCTTGCTGAGTTCGGGCAGCTTGAGCTTCAAATCGGTCAGTTCATCGGCGGCAATAGTCGCATGACCGCCGCCGTCCGCCAGGATGACAACGTTGTTATTCTTGATCGGCGGCAGGTTGGCCAGGCTTTCGGCCGCCGGCAGCAGTTCATCGGAATTTTCAATGACCACTATACCGGCCCGCTGAAAAGCCGTCCGGGCCACTTCGGACATGCCGGCCAGGGCCCCGGTGTGAGATCCGGCCGACTTCCGGCCGGTGGCCGAACGGCCGCTTTTCAACAGGACAACCGGTTTAACCCTGGTGGTCTGATAGGCCTGCTGCAGGAAGGCCCGACCATTGCGCAGCCCTTCCACATACATGAGAATCGCCCGGGTCTCGGGGTCATCGGTAAAAAATTTCAGATATTCATGAAAACGGATATCCGCTTCATTGCCAACCCCGACATAATAGGAAAAACCCATGCGGGTCTTGATCATCGCCTCGGTAATCAGGGTCAGGGCCATGTTGCCGCTCTGGGTAAGCAGGGCGATGCTGCCCTGGGGAACATCGCGCAGGCCCACGACGTTGAGATGCCTCTTCAGGTTGATCATCCCGGAGGTATTGGGACCGATGAGACGAATATGGTATTTCTGCGCCGTTTCCACCATTTCCCTTTCCAGCCTTTTCCCCTCGGTTCCCAGTTCACCGAAGCCGCCGGCAATGATAACCGCCCCGGCAACCCCTTTTTTGCCGCAGTCCTCGAGAATGGCCGGGATGGTCGCCGCCGGCGTGGTGATCAGGGCCATCTCCACCGGATCTTCAATATCGGACACTTTCGCATAGCAGGGAAGACCCAGGACGCTTTCCTCCCGGGGATTGACCGGATAAATTTTCCCGTCAAACTTTTCATCCAGCAGGATTTTGATGGCCTGGTAGCCGCGCTTGGTTTCATTCCTGGAGGCACCAACAACCGCCACCGAACCCGCGTTTAATACATGTTCCAGTCCCATGAGCTATCTCCCCTTATACTCTGGTTGTCTCTTTTCAGTGAAAGAC
>JAOZRP010000241.1 GCA_029940125.1 bacterium | reverse complement strand
TTGTCAACTTATAATTTAATTTTTTATAGGCCCAGGAAGTATCAATGGCAAAGGGTGGTTTAAGCAAAACATACCACCGGAAACCGGGGGAGGGAAACGGGGTCAAACGTTCGCCTATCCCCTCAACCAGGCAGAGTTCGGGACGCAGAAAAAAGGGAACATCGGCCCCTAAACCGACCGCCAATGACCGCAGTTCATCTTCGCTCAGGGCCAATGATAGAAGATAATTCAAAAGCAGCAGGGTGCCGGCCGCGTCACTGCTGCCACCACCCAGCCCGGCACCGGCGGGAATCTGTTTTTTCAAAGCAAACGAAAAATGGGCCGCTGGCCGCATCCCCCGCTCCCCGGCCGTGTTCAGTATGGCATGAGCCGCTTTTTCCACCAGGTTGGCACCGGTTTTCAGGCCGGAAACCTCAGGACAGCGCAGGGTAACCAGGGACGCATCCGCCGGTGAAACCATGAGGGTCAGGACATCAAACAGGCTGATCGGCTCCATGACCATCTTCAGCAAATGGTAGCCATCTTCCCGACGTCCAACAACAGTCAACCCCAGGTTCACTTTGGCCGGGCAGGCGATGGTGAGCGTTTCGTTCCCGATTGCCGCAGGATCCGCCATTATCAACTGCTGCTTTTTTCAATCGTTACAATTTTTTTACGCTCGGCATCCACTTTCGGAACCCTGAGGGTAAGGATGCCGTCAGCCAGGGTAGCCTGAACATTCTCGGTATCAACCTTGCCCGGGAAGCGAAACTGCCGGTCAAATGTCCCGGAAGGTCTTTCCAGCCGAAAAATCTTTTCCTGCTCAACATTGCCAAAGAAATCTCTCTTCCCTTTCAAACGAATGGCATCCGGCAGCAGCAGCACTTCCAGGTCCTGCTGTTTGACGCCCGGCACTTCAATTTCAAGGACATAATCCGGACCATCATCATACATGTCCACCGGCGGATACCATTGCCCCGGGTCACGTTCACCCTCGCTCCCCATACGCTCCAGGGAAGTCCGGAACAATTTATCCATCTGCTCTTTCATTGAATACAAATCGTCAAACGTTTCGCCAAATCTCTTGCTCATGACCTACATTTCACCTTTCCTTGATTCAAGAATCCATACAATCGTCCACATCAAGAACGCATCAAGAAGCATAAAGCCAGCAGCATACCCGGTGCCCCGGTTCCGGCTCGCAGTTTTCCGGGCATTGACGGCGGCACTTGTCCATGGCCTGCCGGCAGCGGTTGGCAAAGCGGCACCCGGGCGGCACATGGAGCATGTCAGGCACCATTCCCGGAATGGCATCCAGCCGGGAAACATCCTGATCAAGACGGGGAATGGAATGCAGCAGTCCCTGGGTATAAGGGTGCAGCGGATGCTTGAAAATGCTGCCCACATCAGCGGATTCCACCACCATGCCCGCGTACATGATCAAAACCTGTTCGGAAACTTCAGCCACCACCCCCAGGTCATGGGTGATCATAATCATCGACATCCCCATGTCCTCCCGCAGCTCCTGCATGAGATCCAGGACCTGGGCCTGGATGGTGACATCCAGAGCCGTGGTCGGTTCATCGGCAATCAGCAGCTTCGGTTTACAGATCAAGGCCATGGCAATCATAACCCGCTGCCGCAGACCGCCGCTGAGCTGGTGGGGATAATCGTGAATTCTTCTCTCAGGGTCGGGGATTCCCACCCGGTCCAGCATGGCCACGGTCATTTCCCTTGCCTCGCGCCGGGAAATCTTCAGGTGCGACAGCACCGCTTCCGATACCTGATTGCCGATGGTGAAAACCGGATTCAGGGAAGTCATGGGCTCCTGGAATACCATGCCCATCTCCCGGCCCCTGATCTTACGGTATTCTTCGGCGGACAGCTGCCGCAGATCACGACCGTCGAAATTCAGCTTTTTCGCTTCAACCCGGCCGGGAGGTGAACTGATCAATCCCATCAGCGACAGGGCGGTAACGCTCTTCCCACAGCCCGATTCGCCGACAATGCCCAGATTAGCCCCGCGACCAACAGTAAAGCTGACCCCGTCCACCGCCGTTACCAGTCCCTGCATGGTCTGGAAGCTTACCTTGAGATCATCCATCTGCAAAAGGACATTATCCATGCATCGTTTCCACCGCAAAAATTTATCCGCCCGCCCGGAACACCACGCTTCCGGCATCAGCCGGCATCACCAGCCAGATTTTCAAACCATGAACAAAGCACTCACAGCAGGGCCGCAAACAGGTCACCGGCAGCCACTGCGCCGCTTTTCACCACTGACAGGAATACATGTTCCCGATCAGCATCGCCAGGCATCAACGTCAGCATCGCCTGCCCCAGCAAAAAGGCTCCGGCCGCCGGCAGCTGAAACCTGCCCTCCTTCTCAATCCGGGTCAACGACGCCGGCAGGCCGTCAACAATCAGCCGCTCCTCCTTCCCCCCGGCCGGTTGGCATTCCAGCTGGAAGCGAGCACCCTGCCGGGACAGCCGCACCTTCATCCCTTCACTCAGCATCAAGGAAGTTTCCCCTGACACCACCGCCGCAAAATCAGGATTCCGGTAATGGCCGCTTCGGCCGCCATATTTTTCCAAAAGGGTGATGGAATCAATGGACATCCGCTTGTCAACCGCCTTGCACATGTCATAGACCGTCAGCGCCGCCGCCGATACCGCCATCAAGGCTTCCATTTCGACTCCGGTTTTTCCCACTACACCCGCTTCGGCAGCGATAACAATCTTGTTTCCCTCTACCAACGGCAACAGTTCAACTCCTACATGACTTAAAGGAAGCGGATGACAGAGAGGGATCAGAACGCCGGTCTGCTTGGCAGCCATAATGCCGGCAATCCTGGCCGCCGCCAGCACGTCGCCTTTTGCGAAAGCGCCGGCGGCCACCTTTTCGATAGTTTCCGCCGCCATATGAACCTGTCCCCAGGCCCGGGCCAGCCGGCTGGTTGCCTTTTTTTCGCCAACATCAACCATCCTTACATAACCGCGCTCATCCAGATGGCTTAAAGAGTTCTCCATTGCATTCCCTCCATCATCCCCCAATTGAGGACATGAGCCGGACGCATTTTTTCACGCTGTTGCAGCTCATGCCATGGGACTTCGGCTTTTTTGCCAGGGCTTGGAAGAACAACGCCCGAATGGCTTCGGCGTCAGCACCGTGACGCAGATGGGTTTTCAAATCAAACTCAATATCAGCCAGGAGGCAGGGACGCAGACGGCCATCCGCGGTAATCCGGACCCGATTGCAACGATCACAAAAATGGTTCGACAGCGCCCCGATGAAACCAATCCTCCCCGACCCGCCAGGCAGGGAATACACTTCAGCCGGTCCGGCACAATTATCCGTGGGAATCGGCTGCAGCAATCCATAATGATCTTCAATCCGCCGACGAATTTCCTCCGTCGAAATAAACTGCCCAGCCTGCCAGCCGGTACCCGAACCAATAGGCATGTATTCAATAAACCTGACATGAATCGGCAGTTTTTCCGCCAGCGCCGCGAAGTCAATGATTTCATCATCATTGAAGCCACGCATGGCCACCACGTTGATTTTTACCGGGGAAAATCCCAGGGACAACGCGGTTTCCACCCCCTGCATTACCCGGGAGAAATAATCTCTTCGGGTAATATAAGAAAATTTTTCCTTTTTCAATGTATCAAGGCTGATATTGATTCGGGAAAGACCGGCATCACGCAGGTCCTTTCCCTTCTCTGCCAGCAGCACCCCGTTGGTGGTCAGACTGATATCATGGATCCCGTTAATATCGTTGATCCAGGCTACCAGTTGCTCAATACCTTTACGCACCAGCGGTTCACCGCCAGTCAACCTCACCTTGTCGATGCCGACCGGAACCAGGGCCCTGACGACGGTCAGAATTTCCTCGTACGTAAGGATGTCCTGATGGTCTAAAAGGGGAAACTGATCTTCAGGGGTGCAGTAGCGGCACCTGAGGTTGCAGCGATCGGTTACGGAAATACGAAGGTAGCTAACCCTTCGTCCAACACTATCATTGAGAACATTCATAATTCCAAGGCGGGCTTGGCGCCCGCAACCCAAATCAGGGTATCAGGATGTTCCGG
>JAOZRP010000589.1 GCA_029940125.1 bacterium | reverse complement strand
AGGAACCGGAAGAAATAGACTGAAAGTTTTTATTGAAAAGAGGCCCTGCCATCTGCAGGTGATAAATCCGGAGGAAATGTGGGATGCCGGGGGTGGCGTAAAAGATAAACTACAACTCGTCATGGTAATATTTTTTCATTATTGGCGTCTGTTATCTGCAGACGCCAATTTTTTGGAAAAAGGAGAAAGCTTATGGTGACAGCAGTTGACCGAAAATGGTTTGAAGAGCGGCAAGAGTATTACCTGTGCCGGCCGGAGTTCGTCCGTTTCCAGGATATTGCCGGTGTCGATTTCCGGGACCTGATGGCCGACGACCTGGAGGTGGTGCGCCGGGCTCAGGAGAAACTGGCCAGCCAGTCGGTGATTTGCCACGAGATTCGCAAGGAACATGCCGGTTTCGGTATGCCCTTTATCACTTACACCCACGATTTCGGTTTCGGTGACTCCTTGCTTCATCACCGGGAGGAGCTCGATCTCATGATCCTGGGCGGCGACATGGCTGATTCCCTGCGCCGCCGGCACATCGCCCTCTCCCATGCCCTGCTGCCGGTCCAGGTGCGGGAGTTGAACCGGCGGTTTGGGGAGCCGATTACCATTCTCAATCTTGGTTCCGGCGTTGGCCTTGACGTGATCAACGCCTTGCTGGATAACGGCAATGGGGTGGAAAAAGCGTTGAATTATGATGTCAACCCGGTGGCCCTGGACTGCGGCCGGCAACTGGCGGAGAACCTGGTTGATAAAGGCAGGCTGCCGGCCGGCGTGGTCGAGTACCGCCGCCAGTCGCTGATGAAGTGCCGGGAGCAGGGGCACCTGGCCCTGCTGGTGGGCATTGTCTGCGGCCTTGAAGACAGGATGGCGGTGACCGTCCTGCGCCGGGTGTACCGGATGCTGCCTCCTGGCGGCCGGATTTTGCTGACCTCTTCCAACCAGCGGATGCTCAATGGCTCGCCGCTGGGAAGTTTCATCATCCAGCATCTCGGCAGTGACGCCGACCCGCGGCGCAGCTGGGGCTTGAATTGCCGGAGCCGGGAAGCGATGCATGGCCTGCTGGCCCGGGCCGGTTTTGAAAAAATTGACATCTATGATGATCATCATTATCCCGGTCGCGATGACCTTACGGATGATATCTTCTGGGGGGTGGACACCCTGCCGTCG
>JAOZRP010000588.1 GCA_029940125.1 bacterium | reverse complement strand
CAGGCCAGCCACAATAGCAGCAGCACAAAACCCAGATTGAGCAGATACAGGCGCCAGTATTTGACAAAGGTATCCTTCAAAGCAAAATTCCCGTAATCATTGTAAGAACCAAGACGCAGTTCCTTGAAACATTCATTGACCGAATGATAATCCAGGGGAATTGTCCAGCCATTGATTCCTGCCGCCTGGGCCGCCTTACTATCAGCCGACAGGTTGTAAAGCATAATAGCCACTTTTTTGGCCAACAAGTCGGGAACGCTACCCAATCGGGCGTACACCCATTCAGGATAAGAGCGGGTGGTATGCAGGATTTTAAGTTCTGACAGATCTGAAGCCGGATGTTCATGCAAAACCTTGAACTCACCGGGAGACACCTGACCTTCAGCAATCATTTTTTCCAAGATGCCGGAACGAACAAAGCCTGCGTCCGCTTGGCCGTTTCTCACCAACAACGGAACCAAGTCCTGGGAATAGCAGAACTTGACATCGGCAAAATCCCGACGCGGATTAATTCCCTGGGCATGCAACTCTCGCAGGATGGAAATCCAGCCGCCAAAAGAATTGGGGGCAACAGCAGCAATAATCTTGTCTTTCAAGTCATGTAAATGGTTAATATCCCCACAGGACGCACGAACAAAAACCGTGCCTCCAAAAACCGAGGACGGACCTTTGGAAGTGTTTCGAACCACGGTAGCTAGCCGCTCAACACGATATTTATCCGCCAGTTCGACATAATTATAAGGATTGGTAATCAAAAAATCCACTTTCCGCTGCCGAACCGCCTCATCAATATCCTGGAAACGCAGGGGCTCAATCCAGTACAAGATATTCGCATCATCATGTTTGGTCAGATAATCCGCTAGGGGCTGCCAGTCTTCAAAACATCGGCTAACGCCACGATTGGCCAGGACCCCGATTTTCATGACTTGTCGCGGTTGGGCAAACAACAGGAAAGGCATCGATAGAAAACCGGAAAGAAGCAGTATCAGGAAGAATATGTTTTTCCAGCAACGAAACGGCACCGTCAAAAAACACCCGGATCTTGGCTCCATCATATACACCTCCACACGCAGCAGGCAAAACTAATGTTCTCCTAAATCAAGCTATTAGTGCCTTATCCCTGAAAGGCTGTCAAAAAAAACAAGAAATTGTCGGG
>JAOZRP010000587.1 GCA_029940125.1 bacterium | reverse complement strand
CTGACCTACTGATTACGAATCAGTTGCTCTACCAGCTGAGCTACACCGGCAAAATTGAGGGTAGTCCTCTAGCACGGGAAATTATCACTAGTCAAGTGAATACCAATGAAAAACTCCACATTCGCTAAGCAATACAACCTTCCGCGAAAAGTCCCGTCATCTAACAATGGGCGTAAATTTTGCACCTTCAAGGGTCAGATTGAACATCAGCCCTTTATTGCTGAAAACAAAACCGACAATAGGATCCTTCATATCGATAGTGTTAATATCACCGCCAGCACCCCATTTCACCAAGGCAACGGAACCATCCAAGCCCACCTTCCAACCTTTAGACTGGCGGAAATCAGCCAGGGCCTTATCCTCAAGGAAAACCAGGACTACGGATTTTGCCTGGGCACCCAGCTGCAAGC
Organism: bacterium; assembly: GCA_029940125.1. Lineage (GTDB taxonomy): Bacteria > Desulfobacterota > Anaeroferrophillalia > Anaeroferrophillales > Anaeroferrophillaceae > DQWO01. Next base: position 747 of record JAOZRP010000587.1, on the reverse strand, counting down.
CAATAGACCCGGCTGCGGTACTGTAATAACCAACCGTTTTTCCGCCAATGCGCAACGCCCCTTCGCCATATTCCCCACCAACGATAAAACCGGCTTTTATTACATTGGGGAAAACCAACACTCCTTTGGCTTTCCGCAGGAATTCAGCTCCCCCGGGAACCAGCAGTTTAAATCGCTTCAGGGTGGCGTCAACATTGATATTAATTTCCTCGGCCGAGGCGGCATAAGAATGCCGTGGTGTATAAACAAGCACTGCCAGGGAAAAAAGCAGGCAGAAGATGACCGCGGTCTTCCCTAAAAATTTCGACTGTTTCATGATTCAAACTCCCAGGTAGTTTCTATCCGGAAACTGCCGTTTTCCGGATGGGCTGTTAACTGTTATCGTTGAGTTCTCAGCGTAACATCTTGTTTTTTTAATGTTTTACTGAAAGCTGACTACTAATCGTTAAAAGCGCTCCCCGCAAAATGAAGGTTTCCAGATGAACATCAAATAATGCAACGGCTTAAAAAATCGTCGTTTAGCAAATGTATGGAAATCTGTTTAAAAAAGCAAGGAAAAACTCCTTTTACCCCAAGATCTCAACGTTCTGAAGTTTCACGGAAATCATCATGCTGCTATGCGTAGTAGCGTAGCTACGAGAGAATTAATGACCGATTTTCGAGGTACAGGGCAAAGTATATCAAAATTATCGTCTAGTGCCGCTTCTGCTATGCACCTGCGAATGTCGGAAAAAGCAAAATATCTTC
>JAOZRP010000240.1 GCA_029940125.1 bacterium | reverse complement strand
CCATAATGGGGGATTATGGCCGAATTGTCAAGCAGGCTTCCCCAAATATAGGCAGCCGGCTAAAGGTTTCAAGTGGTAGAAATTGGCAAAAACTAACCATTTTGTGGTGAAAACTTGCTTGGCGTTTTTAATTTTTTAAAATTAAATAATTGTTTTACAAATAGTATTCATGGTATATCCAGCGGGTGGAAAAACTGTTTGGGTTGTTTGTTTGGATTGATATTTGCTTAAGGTCGAAGCACAGGAAAGACCTAACCAGTTCAACCGAGGGGGAATAAATGCTGATTACTGAAATACTTGCCCGCAACGCCCGGATGTATCCGGATGAAACTGCATTGATTGAACGCGATCCGGTCAATGGCACCAGGAAGGAGATAACCTGGGCCGAGTTCGACCGGCAGGCCAACCAGGTTGCCAACCTGCTGAAGCGCATGGGCATCGGCAAGGGCAGCAAGGTTGTTCACCTGCTGATGAACAGCATGGAATGGCTGCCGCTCTATTTTGGCATTATCCGTTCCGGGGCCTGGGTGGTGCCGCTGAATTTCCGTTTTACTGCCGATGACATTCGCTTCTGCATTGAGGTTACCGAAGGGGATGTCCTTTTTTTCGGTCCGGAGTTTCTGGAGCGGGTGGAGTCCATCAAGGACAGCCTGCCAACGGTGAAGGAATTTGTGTATGTTGGCGACGAAGCGGTTGATTTTGCCGGCAGCTACACTGAACTGCTGGCCGCCGAGAATGCCGACCCCCTGAATGTTCCCCTGGCCCTGGAAGAAGGAGTGGCGCTTTATTTCACCTCGGGAACCACGGGGCGGCCGAAGCCCATTCTGCTGACTAACCGCAATCTGGAAGCGGCCTGCATCATTGAAAACCGCCATCACCTGCAGACCCATGAAGACAACTTCATCCTGATTCCGCCCCTTTATCATACCGGGGCCAAGATGCACTGGTTCGGCAATTTCATCGTCGGGGCCAAAGCTGTCATCCTCAAAGGGGTCAGTCCCCAATGGATTCTCGAAGCGGTGTCGGAGGAAAAGGGAACCATTGTCTGGCTGCTGGTACCCTGGGCCCAGGACATCCTGACCGCCCTCGAAAACGGCGACCTGAAGCTGGAGGACTACCAGCTTGACCAGTGGCGGCTGATGCATATCGGCGCCCAGCCGGTGCCGCCCAGTCTGATCAAGGAATGGCTGAAAGTATTTCCCCACCATGACTACGACACCAACTACGGCCTCAGTGAATCCACCGGCCCCGGCTGCGTTCACCTGGGCATGGAAAATATCCACAAAGTCGGGGCCATCGGGGTGCCGGGTTTTGACTGGGAATATGCCATTGTCGACGGCGGCGGACAGCCGGTGAAGCCCGGCGAGCCGGGTGAATTGATGGTCAAGGGTCCGGGGGTGATGAGGGAATACTACAAAAATCCGGAAGAATCCGCCAGGGTGCTCAAGGACGGCTGGCTGCGTACCGGCGACATCGCCCGGGTTGACGAGGACGGCTTCATCTACCTGGTGGACCGCAAAAAGGACGTCATCATCACCGGGGGGGAAAACATCTTCCCGGTGGAAATAGAAGATTTCCTCCAGGAGCACCAGGACATCCAGGATGCGGCGGTCATCGGCCTGCCGGATGAACGGCTGGGTGAGCGGATTGCGGCCATTATCGAGGTGAAACCGGGCCGGGTGCTGAATGTTGAAGAAATAAGCATTTTTTGCGAAGGGCTGCCCCGTTACAAACGGCCGCGCGATATCATTTTTGACGATGTTCCCCGCAACCCGACCGGCAAGATTGAAAAACCGAAATTGAGGAAGAAATATACCGGCTACAGCGAGATGTTCACCATCAAATCCGACTAGCCAGCTTCCCTCCGGAAGCTGCCGCTTTCGGAGGGGCTGCCAGCTGCCAGCCTTCAACTCTCAGCATAGTCATTTGTTTGCAATTATTTTGCTGAAAGCCGACGGCTGATTGCTGACCGCTTTTATCCAGGGGAGGAATGATTTGTTCACCAGCAAGCTGAAAAAGGAATACAAGCGCATCCGGAAAACGATTATCGAGGTCAACGCCAAGCTTACCAAGCTGGCGAAGCCGGAACTGATCCTTGAAGCGGGGAGAAAACTCGGCCTGGTGGACCGAAAGGGGAAATTAAATTTGGTCAAGGAAGGCGACACCGAGGCGATGATGGATCTGCTGATCTTCGACGTCGAGATCGACGGCCGGCGGCTGCCGCAGCTCTTTCTTGACAACCTCGGCGATGATTTCCTGCCGGCCCTGGAACGCCAGTTGATGGAAAACTACCTTTCCAAAACCTTTTTTTCCCTTTACGAGGTAACCAACAACAAAAAGCGCGATTACCTGACCCTGTCGCCGCTGCTGGATGCCGCCGAATTTGAATTTTTCGATACCGTGCTCGGGCGGGTGGCGGATGAAGGCTGGCTGCTGGCCGGCCGCTTCGTGCCTTTCCAGGAATATATTGTTCACACCGGGGTCATTTATGCCTATGCCAATGACGCCAAGAAGCAGCTTTTCGATTATTTGCATGAGGTTGACGACGAAACGGATGCCAAAAAGATTGACAACCACAGCAAATACCCCTTGTATTTTTATCAGTGGTACCGGGATTTTGGTACTCCCATAGGACAACGTTGATTATGGTTGATGGAATAAAAAAGAAGCAGATTGTCATCATCGGCGGCGACGCGGCCGGAATGAGTGCCGCCAGCCAGGTAAAGAGGCAGCGGCCGGACTGGTCGGTGATTGTCCTGGAGCAGGGCGATTATGTTTCCTACGCCGCCTGCGGCATGCCCTACTATGTTGAGGGCCTGATTGAGGAATTTGAGCAGCTGGTGGAAATAACCCCGCAGGTTTTCCGGGAAAAACGCGGCATCGACCTGCGCCTGGATTACCGGGCCATTGCCATTGATCCGGCAGCCCAAACGGTTGCCTTTCGACGGACTGACGGCACCGAGGACACCCTGAATTACAATGAGCTGCTGATTGCCACCGGGGCCCGGCCGCTGGTTCCCAAGGGGATGAAGACCGGCAAGCGGGTGGCAACCATCAACAACCTGAACGAGGCCCGGCACCTGCAGCAGCTGGCGGCCGGCGGCGACCTTCGACGGGTGGCCGTCATCGGCGGTGGTTTCATCGGCCTGGAAATGGCCGAGGCCTTTGCCGCCCGGGGACTGGAAACCTGCCTGGTGCACCGCCGCGAACACTTATCCCGCCAGTTTGAGGAAGAGATTTCAACCCTGATCAAGGAAAAATTGCAGGCCGGCGGGGTTGAACTGCATTTCGATGCTTCCATTGACAGCATCGAGGAGCGGAGAAATGGTGTCCGGATTAAAACCGCCGATGAAGAACTGGATGTCGACCTGGCCCTGCTGGCCTTGGGGGTGACACCCAACAGCGAACTGGCCCGGGACGCCGGTCTTGAATTGGGAGTGGGAGGTTCGATCGTGGTTGACGACCACCTGCGAACTTCCGCTGAACATATTTACGCGGCCGGGGACTGCGCCCAGGGCAGACGCATGGTGGACGGAGCGCCGATTTTCTCCCCACTGGCCCTGAAAGCCAACCGCGAGGGCATGCTTGCCGGTTTGAACATGGCCGGCATCGATGCCGTCGACCGGGGCAGCCTGGGAACCGGAATCACCAAGGTTTTCGACTTGGGCATTGCCCGTACCGGCCTGTCTTTCGCCGAGGCGGAAAAAGCCGGCCTGCAGCCGGTAAAAAACTTGATTACCACCCGCTCCCGGGCCCGCTACTATCCCGGCAGCGCCCCGCTGCGGGTGCTGGTGATTGCCAGCCGCAGGGACGGCCGGGTGCTGGGCGCCCAGCTGGCCGGCCCCGTGGACGCGGTCAAAAGAATCGACACCTTTGCGGTTATTATCCAGCAGGGTTTGAACCTTGACCAGGTCCTGACCCTCGATTTGGCTTACGCTCCGCCATTTTCTCCCGTCTGGGACCCGGTTCTGTTAGCCGCCCGCACCACCCGGAAAATGATCTGATGCGGGAACAAATCCCGCAACCCAAACGGGTCTTTTCGGCCCGCAATCCAAATCAGGGTATCAGGATGTTCCGGCATGGCTCTCGCTCATTCT
>JAOZRP010000586.1 GCA_029940125.1 bacterium | reverse complement strand
GCCGGTGACAAAACATGACCGCTGATTCCACTTTGCGGGTAATTATTTTTGACTGCGATGGGGTGCTGTTCGCCAGCGAAGCCGCCAACCTGGCCTTCTACAACCATATTTTTGCCTTTTTCGGCCTGCCGGAGGTGGCCGCCGATGATCAGGAGCAGCTGGCCATCCTGCATACCTGTTCCAGCCACCAGGTTTTTGAGCATTTTTTCGGCCGGGGAGAACGCTACCGGGAAGTCGTCGCTTATGCCAGGACGGTTGACTACCGGCAGTTCGTGCCGCTGATGAAACCGCAGCCGGGACTTCATGAAGTCCTGGGCCGGCTGGCTGAACGCTACCGCCTGGGAATTGCCACCAACCGCACTGCCACCATGGCTTTGATCAGCGAAATTTTTCAACTGCGGCCTTATTTTCAGCATGTGGTGACCGCCGGCGACGTGCCGCGCCCCAAACCCCATCCCGACATGCTGCACCGGGCTTTGGAGCTGTTTCAGGTTGATCCCCGAGAAGCCGTCTATATCGGTGATTCCAATCTCGACTGCCGGGCCAGCCGGGAGGCCGGGATTCCTTTTGTCGGTTTCGGCTACCAGCCGGTTGACGCCTCGGCAGTGGAATCGATGAATGAACTTGGAAATATGCTGCTGGGAATGGAATAGAAGGTATGGAATGAGTGGATGTGGGGCTTGTTATTGTCCAATGCTATTTTTGAAAACTTCCGGCATCCTGACCACCTTCCTCTGCCGGTAGTCAAAGAAAGCCATGCCGGTTTTGATCCTGGCGGCTTCCTGCCCGTTTTCCCTGTCGGACAGACGAAAAACAAAATCACAGCCGATGCGGCTCATATCGGTGACCGCCACCTCGACGCGCAGGGTGGTGCCGTAAAAAATCTCGGCCAGGTACATGAGGGCGGCGTCGACCATGATCAAACCGCGGCCGTCAACGTCCATTTCACTCCATTGGTGGGTGGCCAGAAATCGCGCCCGGGCCTCGTGGGCCAGGGCCAGCAGGGCGTCGTTGCCCAGGTGGCCGCCGTAATTGATTTCCGTAATCCGCGGCTGGATGTCGGTGGAAAAAATGAATTTTTCCGGCAGGTTGATTTTTAAGCGGGTCATAGCGGTGTACATAACGGCCGCCGCCGATTTTTGCAAGCGGTAAAAAGTTTTTATCCGGAA
>JAOZRP010000239.1 GCA_029940125.1 bacterium | reverse complement strand
GTTATTAATACAAAACATTTCAAAGTGCAAGGATTAAAGATAAGCGCCGCATTCCCGGTTGACTTTCCATTGCCAAATATGCTATAGATTCGCATAGTTTGTATACGTTACCCAGTTTTTTGGCAAACATCATATCGTTGTCCGGCCAGGCAGATGTCTGTTAGCGGCCGTCTTTTGAAAGGACACTTTCAGGAAAAGAGGTCATATGTGGAAAATCGGTGACAAAGCAGTATACCCGGGTCATGGGGTAGGAGAAATCAAATCCATCGAAAACAAGGAAATCATGGGGCACAGTCAGGAATATTATGTATTCCTGACCCTCGAGAGCGGCATGAGCATCATGATTCCCAAATCCAATACCAAGAATGTTGGCCTGCGCAAGCTGGTAAACGCCGACGACATCCCCCGGGTTTTTGAAATTCTGAAAAAAAAGAAGGTGAAAATAAACCACCAGACCTGGAACAAACGCTATAAGCTCTTTCACGACAAGATCAAAAGAGGTTCTATTTTTGAGATTGCCGAGGTGCTGCGCGACCTGATCCTGATCAGCAGCAACAAGGACCTGTCCTTCGGCGAAAGAAAAATGATGGATACGGCCAAAAATCTGCTGATCAAGGAACTCGCCCTGGCAACGGCAAAAAAAGAACAGATGGTGGAAGAGAAAATTGCCAGCATTTTCATGTAAACCAGTTCACACCGCGGCACCCCACCCTCCCTATTGGCTCTGACTTATTCACAGGCGTATGCATCTCATCAGGAGGCATGATTGACTTTTTTTCGATTACTGGTGGTTCTGGTTGGATCACTGCTGTCATACCAGATCATTTACAGCCAGACCTACCGGGTTGATTTTTCGGTTATCGGCTTTTTCACCGCCCTGATCCTGGTTCTTTACCTCTTCTATCTGGTCTCCCAACTGAAAAAAACGCCGCTGCGCACCATCCTGGGGGGGCTGATAGGCCTGCTGGTCGGGCTTTTTATTGCCAACCTGCTTTTTCACGGCATCCTCTTCAATCTTTTTGACGATCCGAAAGTCAACTTCATCTTCTACATTTTCATTTATTCCCTGTTTGCCTATGCCTCCGTTGAAATCGGTTTGAAAAAAGGGGATGAATTCGACCTGATGCGTTCGCTGGCTTTGAAAGGCTCGCAGGGCAGCGAAAAGATTGTCGACACTTCGGTGATCATTGACGGCCGGATTGCCGACCTTACGGAAACCGGATTTCTGGAAGGAACGCTTATCATCCCTCAGTTTGTTCTCCAGGAGCTGCAGTTTATCGCCGACTCCCCGGACCCGCTGCGCCGCACCCGGGGCCGCCGGGGTCTGGACATCCTTAAACGCATGCAGAACCAGGCTTATGTCCAGATTAACATTACCGATGAAGATTTCCCCCGCATCAAGGAAGTCGACGCCAAGCTGGTGGCCCTGGCCAAGAAAAAATCGGCCAAGATCATTACCAACGACTTTAATCTCAACAAGGTTGCCGATTTGCAAGGGGTTGAGGTTCTTAACATCAACCAGCTGGCCAACGCCCTCAAGCCGGTGGTCCTGCCTGGAGAAACCCTGCAGATCATGATCATGAAAGAGGGAAAAGAACCCCTGCAGGGCATCGGCTACCTTGACGACGGCACCATGGTGGTCGTGGATCATGCCAAGGACCTGGTGGGAGAAAAACTGGATGTGGTGGTCACCAGCGTCCTGCAGACCACGGCCGGCAGAATGATTTTTGCCAAGAAGCAATGACAAAATCATCCCCCAGTTCCCGGGTTTTTGCCATTATTACCGCCGCCGGCTCCGGGCAGCGCTGTCCCGGAAACCGGCGCAAGCAGTTGATGCCCCTGCAGGACAAGCCGCTGTTTCTCTGGTGCCTGGAGGCTTTCAGCCAGGTGGAACGACTGGCCGGCATGGTGCTTGTCGGTCCAGCCGACGACCACCGGGCACTGGAAGAAATGAAAACCACGGCCGCGACCTTTGCGAACGTCATCGCCGTGGTTCCCGGCGGCGACAGCCGGCAGGCCTCGATTTTCAAGGGCCTGGCAGCCCTGAAAACTGCAGCCGAAGCCGACGATCTTATCCTGATTCATGACGGCGTTCGGCCACTGATCACCCCGAAACTGATCAACCGGATCATTGACAGCCACCAACCCGGCATAGTGATTGTTCCGGTAACCAGGGCAGCTGAAACCGTAAAATTCCTGGCGGACGACCACACCGTCTCCCACACCATTCCCCGGCAGCAAATCGGGCTGGCCCAAACTCCCCAGGGAATTCCTTTTTCCCTGCTGTGGGACATTTATCAAGCGAACAACAAAGAAATATGGTCCCGGGCCACTGACGATGCCGGTCTGGTTGAAGTTGTGCGCCCCGACACCGCCATCCGCTGGATCGAGGGAGACCGCGACAACATCAAGATCACCTTCCCCACCGATCTGGCCCTGGCTGAGGCCCTGCTGGCGGCGGAAAAACCCGGAGATGAAATGATTCAAACAATCATCACCACCGGCTTCGGCTATGATGTTCACCGACTGGTCCCGGAACGAAAACTGGTCCTGGGAGGGGTTGACATTCCCTTTTCCCGCGGGCTGGCAGGCCATTCTGACGCCGATGTGGCCATCCACGCCCTGGTGGATGCCATCCTGGGGGCAGTGGCCGCCGGCGACATCGGCCAGCATTTTCCCGACTCGGATCCCCGCTGGCACAACGTCAGCAGCCTTGAATTCCTGGCCTACGCAGACAAACTGGCCGCGGACAGGCTTTTTCAGCTGCTGGCCATCGACCTCACCATTGTCGCCCAGGAGCCAAAACTGGCGCCTTTCCTGCCCCGGATGCGCCAGGCGATCAACAACACCCTGATCACGCCCTGCCAGCTGAACATCAAGGCAACAACAACCGAAGGACTGGGATTTACCGGCACGGGCGAAGGAATAGCAGCGTATGCGGTGGTTACGGCGCGCCAGCGGCCACAACGGTAAAGTCATGAGACTAGCGGGGCAGTATGATGTCGGCAGCCGGCTCATAAACCGGTATTTCCGCCATGATCCCTTTCGCTCTTTCCTCATCCTGTCATTGGTCATTCATCTGCTTTTTCTGATCAGCTGGCCCCGGCCGCGATCAGGCAGGTTCCAGGACATAAGCAGCATCACGGTAGAATTGGTACGACAGAAAAAACCGTCGCCGGCACGCAGGAAAGTCCCGGAAAAGCATTCTATTCCCCGAAAGAAAACGACCGTCAGCAAAACAAAACGAATCCTTGTCGCCAAGAAGCCGGCAATCAAAAAAACTGCCATCAGAAAAAAGCGGCCGGCGGCCAGGAAAAACGAACCCGACCTGAGCCAAATCCGCCGGAAACTGGCAAAAGAAAAGCGGGAAAAAGCGGTCAGCCAGATTAAAAATCGGCTGGCCAAGGAAAAACCGGTACGGCCGACAGCCGCGCTCTCCGTTGCCGGCAGCTACCAGCTGAACCGGTATGCGGAACTGCTGAAAGCCAAGATCACCGACAACTGGAAGCTGCCGGAACTGTTGCTGAAGGAGAAGCTGACCGCCACGATTGCCATTACCATCGACGCTTCTGGAAGGCTGGTCAGCCAGCAGCCGGAAAAGATGTCCGGCAACCAGCTGTTTGACGATTCCATTATCAAGGCCATTGCCCGGTCAGCCCCGTTTCCCCGTTTTCCGCCGGCGATGAGCAAAGACCAGGAAGAATTCGTGCTCACTTTTGATCCTAACGACAAACAATGAAGTCATAACCATGAGAAGAATGATGAAACACGCCTATCAACAATTATTGATCAATGTACACAGACTGACAACCCTGCTGATCCTGACCATGCTTCTGCTGCTGTTGCATTCCGTGCCGGCCAGCGGCAAGGTCTACCTGGAAATCAACCAGCCGCACATCAGGAGAATCCCCCTGGCCATCGCCCCTTTGAGGGCTCTTGCCGACCGCGGGCTGGATGGGAAAAAATTAGCCGACACCTGCCGGGAAGTCATGGTCCATGACCTGGATTTTTCAACCTTTTTCAATGTCCTGGACGATACCAGCACCTACCTGGAAAATGAAACGAAAAGCGGCATCTCCTTAGGCACCTTTGACTTCAAGGACTGGTCATTGATCGGCGCCGAACTGCTCATCAAAGGCGGCTATTACCAGACCG
>JAOZRP010000238.1 GCA_029940125.1 bacterium | reverse complement strand
AGGGCCATGATTCGCATTGACGCCCTCCCCCAGGTATTCCCCAGGCTGAAAAAACCATTGGATTATTTTAGCAACATCTGCGTCCTGTTTTACAGCGTGATGATTACCAAGCTTGGTTGGGAAATGGCCGCATTACAGGTTGTTACCCATCAAAAAACCATCATTCTCCACATTCCTCTGGTGCTTCTTTATGCGGTCCTGCCCCTGATGGGAATAATGATGCTCCTGCGCACCTTGCAGGTCATGTGGGAAGATTTCAAGGCGCCACAGGAAGAATAATGTTGAGGTTGGAGATCCAAGTGGATTTTTTCCGGATGCAGGTTCTGTTAAAAATTTTAGCAAAAATAGAAGGCGTTTAAGGGGTTATGGAAACCAGTTATATCATTATCGCGTTGTGTTTGATCGGCTGCCTGGCCGCGACTGTTCCGGTATTCATGTCGCTGTTTTTTACCAGCATTGTTGGATTTTATTTCTTTTCCGGCATGCCGGTGATGATGATGGCCCAGACGCTGTTTCGCAGCATGGATAATTTTGCCCTGGTGGTGGTGCTGTTTTTCATCCTGTGTGGCAATATCATGACTTCCGGGTCCATCGTTGACAAACTGATCAAAGTAGCCAACGCTGTGGTTGGGTTTTTCCCCGGCGGTCTGGCAATGGCCGGGGTGCTGGCCTGCGGCATGTTCGGGGCGATTTCCGGTTCAACGGTAGCTACCGTGGTGGCCATCGGCGGCTTTATGATTCCGGCCCTGATGGACAACCAGTATGATGAGCAGTTCAGCGTCGGCATCATGACGGCATCGCCGATTCTGGGAATCATCATCCCGCCCAGCATCTCCATGATTCTCTATTCGATGGTCAGTAATGATTCGCTGGCCGCCCTGTTTATGACCGGTTTCATCCCCGGTTTTCTGATCATTGTCAGTTTTTCGATCTACTCCTATTTTTATTGTAAAAACCGCAATTTTAAACGGGTGCCGCCACCGACGTTCAGGGAACTGATAACGGTGTTAAGGGAGGGCTTCTGGGCCCTGATGCTGCCGGTGCTGATCTTCGGGGGAATCTTTTCCGGTGTTTTCACCGCCAATGAAGCGGCGGTGGTGGCCTGCGTTTATTCCTTTATCGTCGAGTTGTTCATCCATAAAGATATGAAATTTATGGATGTTAAGAAAGTAGTGGTCTCTTCGGCGGTGACTTCCGCGACTTTGTTGATCATTGTTGCCGGCGCCTCGGCCTTCGGCCGCTACCTGACCCTTGAGCAGATTCCTTCACTGATTGCCGATGCGGTTGTCAGCCACATCCATACCCCGTGGATGTTCCTGCTGGTGGTCAATATCATGCTGCTGATTGTCGGCATGTTCATGGACATTATTTCCGCGACCCTGATCCTGGCGCCGATCCTGCTGCCGATCCTGCCGGAATTTCATATCAGTTCGCTGCATTTCGGGCTGTTGATGACCGTCAACCTGGGCATCGGCTACTGTACGCCGCCCCTGGGGGTCAGCCTTTACATTACCGGGGCGCTGGTGAACCGGGGCCTGGTTTACGTCACCAGGGCGGTGATGCCCTTTCTGGCCATCCAGATTGCCATTTTGATGCTCTTGACCTATTGGCCTGATCTGGTTTTGTTTCTGCCGTCATTGTTCTATCATATTCGTTGATCTTCCTGCTTTATAAGGATGCATCGTGGCGATAACCAAGAGAATTATACCCAATATTGCGATCACGCGGGGAGGATGTTGACATGGCTCTCAGAATGCTTGTACCGGTGGATGACACCCTGGCTTCATATCGGACGCAGCAATATCTGATTAAAATGAAAGATGCGTTGAAACCGACGGTGACATTGTTGACGGTCATCCAGTTGTCCAAGCTGGCATATCGCTGCATTCCTGATTTTCAGCAGGAGATGATCAAGAATAATGCCTTGAAGCTGGGTCGACAAACCCTGGAAGAGCATGAGAAGAAGTACCGGGAAGCCGGCATCCATGCTGACAGCATCCTGGAAGAAGGTGGGGAGGCCGGGAAGATGATTTGCTCGCTTGCCCAGCAGGAAGCCTTTGATATGATCTGCATTTCTCCGAACAACGACGGCGAAATGACCAACCTGATGTTTGGTTCAGTGACTAATTATGTGATGCATCATGCACCTTGTCCGGTATTGCTGGTGCGTTGACGGCTGAAAAGTGCACGGTCAGCCTGATCCTGCCTGAAAAAATCTTTCCCCCGTTTTTTGTTGACAATGCGGTTACTGCATGGCCTTGCCCATGGCGGCGGCGAGCTGGCGAAGTTCTTCCATCAGCCGGCTGAATCCCTGAATGTCCAACTGCTGGGTTGAATCACAGAGGGCTGTTTTAGGTTGGTAGTGAACCTCGATCAGGATGCCGTCAGCTCCGGCTGCCAGGGCCGCCCGGGCCAGAGCTGGTATCAGTGAACGCTTGCCGGCCGCGTGAGAAGGGTCAACAATGACCGGCAGGTGGGTTTTTTCCTTGAGTACCGGGACGGCACTGATGTCAAGGGTGCTTCTGGTGGCGGTCTCAAAAGTCCTGATGCCGCGTTCGCAGAGGATAACGCGCGGATTGCCGGCGGCAAGGATGTATTCTGCCGACATGAGCAGTTCTTTAATGGTGGTGGACATGCCTCGCTTCAGCAGAATCGGTTTGTTGCTTTTGCCTACCAGACGCAGCAGGGAAAAATTCTGGATATTGCGGGCGCCGATCTGAATAATGTCGGCGTATTCCTCCACCTGGTCCATGTCGCGTTCACGCAGCAGTTCCGTGACGATGGGCAGTCCCGTGGCCTGGCTGGCTTCCCGCAGAAGCCGCAGACCTTCTTCCTCGAGGCCGCTGAAATCATAGGGCGATGTACGTGGTTTGAAAGCCCCGCCCCGCAGTATGCAGGCGCCATGCTGTTGTACCCCCTTGGCTGTTTCCAGCAGTTGTTCCCGGGATTCCACGGCGCAGGGACCGGCCATGACGGTAAAATGCCCTTCACCAATCCGAACCTTTCCCAATTGAATGACGGTGTCCTCGGCGGCAACCTCGCGGCTGGCCAGTTTGTACGGTTCCATGATTGGTATAACCATGTCGACCTGGGGATGATTTGCCAGTTCGCTGGAAGCGCTGCCGGGCAGGGAGACGCCGTTTTTGCCAATAATTCCAATGATTGTTTTGTATTTGCCTCTGCTGACGTGTGGTTTAAATCCCAGTGCTTCAATTTTTTTGGCGATGGACTGAATGTCTTTTTCCGGGGCCTGGGGGGTTAAAACCAGAATCATGATGTACTCCTTAGTCAACCGTGGTGTATGATGACAAGTCGAGAGATGTAAAAAATAAAGGCCGGGAACAAATTGTTCACGGCCTTTACGATCATTGTTTCAAGGCAGCGAACGGGCTTCTCCCATCCACTACCAGCTGGTATAATTATACCTTCAGGTATGGATGGGCATCGCTAAAGTAATAAAAGTAATAACGCCAGAAGACGGTGTGCTTGTTTTCCATGGGTTTTTCCACTCGAAGTGTTTAAATGTATGGCAGTTTGTGTTGAGTTTCCTCGGGCCTATCACACGCTGATGTTAAAATCAAGTAGTTTTTTCCCCGTTGCTGGGAGGGCATTTGATCATTGAGTCCGAAGTGGTTTTTATGGTTTCCAAAATGATTGGCGTCTTTTTGGAAAGCTGTTGACCGCAGGTAGTATCAATGCTACATGAGCCGTAACGATTATTGACCGTGGTGGAAAGCTGTAAGGCAGCGGCGCGTCATCGTTTATGAACCAAATGAACTGCCGTTAGTACCTTACCCCTGAAAGGCTGTCACTCTTTTCAGTACCCCCTTGAGGGGTATAAAAAACAAGAAATTGTCGGGAATACATTTAAGGATGTTCGGGCTTGGCTCATCATAATCAAGGCTTTTCACCGGACCTGAAACGTTGTACAGCATGAATACGTTCTTGTTCCATTTCATTCTTCATGAACACCTTTGTAATAAGTATGATGTTCAGAAGAATGACAGGTGTCTATTCAATTGTCACAAAACTTTTGTCCACGTGCCCTGGCACTAAAAAGTGTCTACGGTGTCCTGACACTTAACCGCTAATCGCTTACTTTAGAATTATGAATGTTCTCAATGATAGTGTTGGACGAAGGGTTAGCTACCTTCGTAT
>JAOZRP010000585.1 GCA_029940125.1 bacterium | reverse complement strand
ACACGGAGGTAAACATGGAAAAGACAGAACTGCTGGAAGTAGGAATGAAATTTCATGGGCACAAATGCCCGGCCATGCCCCTGGGCCTGCGGGCCGGAGTGGCAGCAATGGAAGCATTGGGAGTGGAACGGGCACAGGACAAGGAACTGCATTTGATCTCAGAAACCGGCAAAGGACATGCCGCTGGCTGTTTCCTCGATGGGTTGATGGTAGCCACCGGCTGCACCTACGGCAAATCCAACATCGAAAAACTGTATTACAACAAGATGGCCTTCACCCTGATTGACGTCGCCGGACAGCGGGCAATACGAATCTCTTTAAAACCAGATTTCTTTGGAAAGATGATGCAGTCGCCTTTTGTGCAGCAACGCAAAAACGGAATCCTGCCCCAGGATGTCCCGGCAGAGATTGCTGATCCCCTGGTTGAAAAGGTCATGAGCCTGCCCGAAGAGGTTTTTCTGGATATCGGCCCGGTTGAACATTATGAACTAAAACGCGGAAAAGGGGTTTTTGAGACCGCATGCTGCAGCCAGTGCGGCGAGCGGGTCTTCGTCAACAAACTGGTTGACGGACCTAATGGCAAGATCTGCATGGGCTGCCAGGCAAAAAATGCGGCATAATCTTGATCGAGGCTAACCATGGAAAAGTTATTGCTGCTGGCCGGGGTTTTTTTTGTGATTTCCGTGCTCTTCTCGATGATCGGCATGGGTGGGGGCATCGTCTATGTCCCCATCCTGCTGTTTGCCGGCTACAGCATGAAAATGGCACCCGGCATCAGCCTGATCCTGATCGCCGGAACCTCGCTGGCCGCCCTGTCCCATTTTCACAAAAACAAGAAGGTAGACTGGAAACTGGCCCTGGTCATTGACCCACCCACCGACATCATGGCTTTTGTCGGTGGGTATTTCAGCGCCCTGGTCCCGGAAGCAATCCTGCAATGGCTGCTGGCAGCCATCCTGTTGCTGGCCGGCACCTTGATGATCAAAAAGAAAGCTGAAAACCAGATATACCAACGGCCGACAAAGCCCTGGTACTGGCACCGCCATTTTGACGGGATAGATTACCATGTCAACTTGCCCCTGGTCCTGACCGCTACCGCCGGGATCGGCATCCTTGCCGGTATGCTGGGGATTACCGGCGGCATCATCAAGCTGCCGATCATGGTGCTGCTCTG
>JAOZRP010000237.1 GCA_029940125.1 bacterium | reverse complement strand
ATCCCGTAACTCTAGAACTGACAGCCAACAGCTGACCGCTGATCGTTCAATTTAGAATCAACCTAAAGGGAGAGCGCTGATGACCAGAGAGGAAATCCTGGACCTGGTTTCCAAAATGGATAATCTGCCCAGGTTGCCGCAGGTCGCCATCAAACTGATGGAGATCAGCATGGATGACCAGACGTCGGCGAAGGATATTGCCGACATTGTAATGGAAGATCCGGCAATAACGGCTTACTTGTTGAAATTGATCAATTCTCCCTTTTATGGTCTGCGTGAAAAGGTGACCACTGTTTCACACGGCATCGCTTTACTGGGGGTGGAGGTGGTGAAGAATGTGGTTTTGAGCCTGGCGGTCCTGGACATTATGAAAAGCAGAGCCGCCAACAACCCGGCTTTGCGCAATTATTGGGAGCATTCCCTTTATACGGCCATTGCCGCCCGTTTGTTTGCCCAGCAGGTTGGTTATCCAGCCCCGGAAAAGGTTTTTATTTCCGGGCTGCTGGCTGATCTTGGTTCGTTAATCCTCTGGGGGATTGATCCCATCCTGTACCGAAAAGTTCTAAAAAAGGATGACAATGGCCGCGGCGATCGCAGTGCGGTGGAAAAAGCCTTTTTCGGCTTGGATCATACCGAAGCCGGAATGGCGCTGGCCCAGGTCTGGAATTTGCCGGAAGAGTATGTCGGGGTGATTTCCCTGCATCACAACTTGGATATCCTGGGTGAACTGGATGATGAAGTCATTAGGACCTTGGGAGAATTTGTCCACCTGGGTTCCGTGGTGGCCAGCATTTTTATCTCGGGCGAGGATGGGTTTAAAACCGTTTACCTGAAGTCCACGGCCGCCTCCCTTTTCGGCCTGCAGGAAAAAATTGTTGACGCCCTGCTCCTGCGTTCCAGCCGGCAGCTGGAATCTCTGCTTGTTGATGCTGATTTGGGACCTTTGAATAAAAAATCATACTTTAAGATTCTTCAGGACTCCAATAAAAAACTGGGGGAAAACAATCTCAAGCTAACCCGCTCCCTCATGGAGCATGAACGGATGAAAAAGGTCAGGAAAGAGCTTTTGTCCATGGTCTCCGAGGATGTGAAGTCACCCCTTTCCGCCATTATCGGCTATTCTTCCCATCTGTTGGATAATCTGCCGACGAAGCGGAGCGAACTGCTGGCCTCATTGCGGGAAATTTACGACAGCGGCAAGAAATCCTTGTCCATGATCAACGAGTGGACGAAGTTGATGGAGATGGAGGAAACAGCCCTGCAGGTAAGTCCAACCCGCGGGGACATGGGACTGATGCTGGCAGAACTGCTTGACATGATAGCCGACCGGGTGGAAAAAAAGGGCATAAACATTACTCACGATTTTTCCTCGCCGATGCCAACCTTTCCTTTTGACGAATATAAACTGGGGCATGCCTTTATCAACCTGCTGGAGCTGGCCATGACCCTGGCCGGGAAGGGCGGAGAGATATCCCTGAAGAGCGACGTGGTAACGATTCCGGGCGAGTCTCAGTCCCATCCCGGTCAGAAGCGGATTTTTGAACTGCGGATCGAAGAGCATGGTACGGCGGGTGACGATTCCCAGCGGACCGCTTTGCGCTCAACGTTGAAACGGCCTGGCAAAATCACCCGGTTTTCTGACCATCTCAATGATTCCGGCGTCTACCTTGCCCGTTCCATCATTAATTCTCATGGCGGCCAGGTTCATGTAGAATGGGGAAATGAGGGAAATGCCTCTTTTGTCGTTCATCTGCCCATTTCCTGGTCATCGCCGCCTCCCGATAATGTAGTTTCTGCCGGCGCTCCCGAACAGCTTTGAGGTTCATTTCCTGACCACATCATTTCCGGAACTATCCACAACCGAACAACCATCCTGGAAACAGCATACTTTTTGGCGTGATTCCAGATGAAGATGAAGAGATTTACAGCTGAATGCTGAAAAAAATTACTATTTTTATTTTTATTCTGTTTATGGCCGGCGCCGTCGCCGGGCTGGCGACCGCTGTTGGGGTTTATTTCTATTTTGCCAGGGACCTGCCCAGGATTACCTCCCTGAGGGACTACCGCCCGGCCACCATTACCGAGATTTATGCTGACAACGGCGAACTGATTGGTCAGTACTACCTTGAAAAGCGCAAGATCATTCCCATCGAGGAAATTCCTGACCTGCTGAAAAAGGCCTTTATTGCCAGTGAAGACGCCCGTTTTTACGAGCATCAGGGATTGGACTTCCCGGGGATCATGCGGGCATTAATGAAAAATATTGCCGCCGGCAAGGTGGTCCAGGGCGGCAGCACCATTACCCAGCAGGTGACCAAGTCCCTGCTCTTGTCGCCGGAACGAAAACTGAAGCGCAAGATAAAGGAAGCCATCCTCGCTTACCGGATTGAAAAATACCTGAGCAAGGATGAAATTCTTTTTCTTTACTTGAACCAGATTTATCTTGGCCACGGGGCCTACGGGGTGGAAATTGCCTCCCGGACGTACTTCGGGAAAAAAACCCGTGACCTCAATCTGGCGGAAATGACCCTGCTGGCCGGGCTGCCCAAGGCGCCGAACCGCTATTCCCCCATTGCTCACCCGGACCGGGCCGCCCGGCGCCAGCGCTACGTTCTCGGCCGCATGGTGGCTGAAGGATATATTACCGAGTCCGAGGCCGAAGCGGCGGCCGCGACGCCGATTCATATCAATACGCCGCCGGATCCGTTCACTCTTACTCCTTATTTTACCGAACATGTGCGCCGCTACCTGGAAAAGAAATATGGCTATGACAAGCTTTACCGCCAGGGTCTTCAGGTTTATACCTCGGTGAATATCGCCGATCAGCGGGCCGCCCGGGAGGCGATTGACGCGGGGCTGCGGGAGCTTGACAAGCGTCAAGGGTATCGCGGTCCCCTGGAAACCGTAATTCCCGAACAGTTCGCTGAGTTTGAAGAACAGCTGGCGGCTGAAAACGGTCCCGTCTCTTCCCTGACCGTCGGCCAGCGGGTCAAGGCCCTGGTAACGCAGGTGGACGACCGACATTTACGGGTAACCTTGTCGCTGGGCCGGGTGTCAGCTACCATGCTGCCGGGTGACTACAAGTGGGCCAAACGGCCGGCCGCCGATGGCACGATCTTCCCCCGGGCGCAGGTAAAAAACAAAAAGCCTTCGGAAACTTTTGTGCCCGGCGACGTGGTGTGGGCCAGGATCAGTGCCGTTACTGAATCCGGTCCGGCGGCCGGCATTCGGCTGCAGCTGGATCAGGAGCCGCTGGTGCAGGGCGCCCTGGTTGCCCTTGATCCTCAAAACGGCATGGTCCGGGCCCTGGTGGGTGGAAGATCTTACCAGGAAAGTGAGTTCAACCGGGCCATCCAGTCGCGACGCTCCCCCGGTTCAGCTTTCAAGCCGATTATTTACGCGGCGGGACTTGACCGCGGCCTGACGCCGGCCAGCATCTTTCTTGACAACCCGATTATCTACCAGAACAATGATGACTGGGATCAGGTGTGGAAGCCGCGCAATTATGAACAGAAGTTTTATGGCCCCACCAGCCTGCGCCAGGCGCTGGTTCATTCGCGGAACTTGGTGACCATCAAGGTGCTGCGCAAAATCGGCATTCCCTACGTCATCAATTATGCCCGGAAATTGGGCATTACGTCGCCCCTGAATGCCGATTTAACCCTGGCTTTGGGGTCTTCGGGGGTTTCGTTGATGGAATTGACCCGGGCCTACGCCGTTTTTGACAATGGCGGCCGGCTTGTGGGTCCTGTTTACGTCAAGCGGATAGAGAACCGTGATGGTGAAATTCTTGAAGACAACGAACCTCTTTGGGGTTTGACGACGGCGGAGGAGGAGGGGGGGAACTTTGCCACGGCGCCCGATGGAGGGCAGGCATCTTTGCCCAAACAGGTTATTTCTCCCCAGACCGCCTACCTGATGACCAGCATGATGGAAAGCGTGGTTCAGCAGGGTACGGGCCGCCGGGCCAGGGTTTTAAAAAGGCCGCTGGCTGGCAAGACCGGGACCACCAATGATTACTATGACGCCTGGTTCCTCGGCTACTCGCCGCAGCTGGTGGCCGGGGTCTGGGTGGGTTTTGATGATTTGAAGCCCCTGGGCAGACATGAGACCGGTTCCCGGGCTGCCTGCCCCATCTGGATAGGATTCATGCGCCAGGCGCTGA
>JAOZRP010000584.1 GCA_029940125.1 bacterium | reverse complement strand
AGCAACGGACTTCTAATCCGTAGGCCGGGGGTTCGAGTCCTCCCTGGCGCGCCAAGATAGGGAAAAGTTGTGATGTTTTTGGGAATTCCTCTCGGCAGATGTAGTTTTTCCGGGTAGGATGAAGTTTGAAAAAAAATAGTTGAATAATTGCATCAATGGTGCTAGGGGCACGCTTTAATAACAGCGTTGTTTGAGCTGGCAGCTCACAGTAAGGATTGCCTGATGCTAGCACGGGACGGCGGCAGCCGTCGGTTTCCTATTTTAGTTGATGTGCTTGTTTTTTGCCCTGTGCAGACTGAACGTCGTGCATGGGGTTTTTTGTTGGTGGCAATTCTCAATCGTGAAGGAGGAAGAAAATGAAGCTGGAAACGGTCCTTTACGACCGGGAGGGAAAAGTTGGGATTATCAGGTTGAACCGCCCCGAGCGGATGAACGCGGTGATTGAGCAGATGTATTATGACCTGCGGGCAGTACTGGAAGACGCCCGCGGCGATGACGGCATCAGGGCGCTGATCCTGACCGGCACCACCTGGAAGCGGGAAAAAGGTGATAAGGAGGCATTCTGTGCCGGGGCTGATTTGAAAAAGCATTCGGCCGGTGAACGGACTCCCTGGGAGAAGCGGGAGTATATTTTCCTGGCCCATGAAACCACCCGGCAGCTGCACGATTTTCCCAAACCGGTGGTAGTGGCAGTCAATGGTCCGGCCCGGGGTGCCGGCAGTGAAATGGCGTTGAACGGCGATTTGCTGCTGATGGCGGATACGGCAACCATCGGCTTCCCGGAAACCGGTCTGGCAACGTTTGTCGGGGGTGGGGTTACGTCCCATCTGGTAAAACTGGTGGGGATGATGAAGGCCAAGGAGCTGGTTTATACCGGCCGCATCCTTGACGGACCGGCGGCAGTGGATGTGGGACTGGCGCTTAAGTCTGTGCCTCTGGACCAGCTGCTTCCGGAAGCGCTTCAACTGGCCAATCTGCTGGCTGAGAAAGCCCCGGTTTCCATGGCCTTTGCCAAGAAACTGCTGCACAAGGCACCGCTGTGGGATTTGGAAACAGTGCTGCTGGCGGAAGCGGAAGCCATCCTGGCCTGCATGAATACCGATGACTGGCATGAAGGGGTAAAGTCTTTCACTGAAAAGAGACAACCAGAGTATAAGGGGAGATAGCTCATGGGACTG
>JAOZRP010000583.1 GCA_029940125.1 bacterium | reverse complement strand
GCTTCAATGGTAGCGTTAAGAGCCAGGAGGTTGGTTTGGGAAGAAATGGCATTGATGGTTTCGGTCACCTTGCCGATTTCCTGGGCCGCCCGGCCCAGCTCATCGATCCGCTCGGCGGCACTCTTGCCCTGTCCTACCGCCCGGTTAACAATATCGCGGGCATTTTCGGCGTTTTTAGAGATCTCTCCAATAGTCGTACTCAATTCCTCACTGCCGGAAGCTACTGTATTGACGTTAACAGAGGCCTGTTCAATCGCGGTGGCTACCGAATGCATATTGGCATCCATTTCCTCGGCCGCCGTGGCCACATTGCTGGCCTTGCCGGCCGTGGCATCTGCACCCTCTGACAGCTGCCCGGAGATAGTGTTCAACTCGGTGGAAGATGAGGCCATGGTCTCCACCCCCTGCACGGTTTCCCGAATCATTTTTTTCAACGATTCTCCCATGCGGTTGAGAGCGGCAATCAACGCCCCGATCTCATCCCGCTGCATCACTTTCAAATTACGGGTAAAATCACCGGTAGCCATCGCCTCGGCAAATTCCACCCCGCGGCTCAACGGCCCGGTAATTCCCCGGGTAATAAATATCCCTAAAACCAGGGCCAAAACCACGGCACCAACCACCATCATTGAAACCAGCCAGAGGGCCGAAGAGGCGGTTTTTTTGCTGCCGGACACGGCAGATTTCATTTCCCCGTCAACCACCGACTCCAGCGCATCGAGGGAAGCGTTCATGGTTTTTATCGTTTCCATTACCCCCTGTATGTCCAGATACTGCTCGGTTTTCAGCGAATCATACTCTTCCTCAACATATTCCTGCAACTCGGCAAAGGACTGATCCAGAGCTTCGACCCGACTATCGACAACCTGAATAAACATCATTTTGCGCTGATCAACCGGTGACGCCATAATCGTTTTGCCCATCTGATACAATGAATCATTCGCCTCTTTGCAGGTGGTCAGCAAGGCCATCAATTCCTCGTCGTCGCTCTTGAAACCGGTCAGCCAGCGGTCATATTCACTATCTGCAGGTTCCATCAACCCGGAGAAGTTGTCTTTATAAGCATTGACAGTCTTTTGCAGTGACGACAACCAGCGGCTGTTGGCATCCTTCACATGGTAGATGAATGCCGGCAAGGTGTAATGAACTCCATCGAAATCAAAGCTGAATGACTGCAG
>JAOZRP010000236.1:3102-4185 GCA_029940125.1 bacterium | reverse complement strand
GGAGTAAAATTCCATGGCTACTTTGCACCAACTGCTCAAAACCATGTACGAGGAAGGCGCCTCCGATCTGCACATCACCTCGGGAACGCCGCCCCAGCTCAGAATCGACGGCAAGCTCTATCCCATGGACCTGCCGCCCCTGACCCCGACGGACACCAAGCAGATGTGCTACAGCATCCTCACCGACACCCAGAAGCACCGCTTCGAGGAAGAAAATGAACTGGACCTCTCCTTCGGCATCAAGGGACTGAGCCGCTTCAGGGCCAACGTCTTCATCCAGCGGGGCACGGTCGCCGGGGCCTTCAGGGCCATTCCCTACGAGATCAAAACTTTTGAAGAACTGGGCCTGCCTTCCATCATCCGGGAGCTGACCAAAAAACCCTCCGGGCTCATCCTGGTCACCGGCCCTACCGGCAGCGGTAAATCAACCACCCTGTCGGCAATGATCGACCAGATCAACCGTGAACGCCACGAACACATCATCACCATCGAGGACCCGATAGAATTTGTCCATCCCCATAAAAAATGCATCGTCAACCAGCGGGAAATAAAATCGGACACGGAAACCTTTGCCCAGGCCCTGCGCTACATCCTTCGTCAGGACCCGGACGTGGTCCTGGTCGGCGAACTGCGCGACCTGGAAACCGTGGCCTCGTCGCTGACGGTGGCCGAAACCGGCCACCTGACCATGGCCACCCTGCACACCAACAGCTGCGCCCAGACCATTAACCGGATCATCGACATTTTTCCGTCGCACCAGCAGCCCCAGATCCGCTCCCAGCTTTCCTTCGTCCTTGAAGGGGTCATCTCCCAGCAGCTGCTGCCCCGCAGCAACGGCAAGGGCCGGGTCCTGGCCCTGGAGATCATGATCCCCAACCCGGCGATCAGGAACCTGATCCGGGAGGACAAGGTCCACCAGATTTATTCCCAGATGCAGGTGGGGCAGAGCAAGTTCTCGATGCAGACCATGAACCAGTCGCTGGCCAACCTGTACCAGCGGGGCCTGATCAGCTTCACCGACGCCCTGGGCAAGAGCACCGACCCGGCGGAACTGCGCCAGATGCTCGGCAACCTGGCCATTTA
>JAOZRP010000236.1:0-3002 GCA_029940125.1 bacterium | reverse complement strand
AACGTGGTGGTCTTCACCCGCCAGTTTGCCACCATGATCAACGCCGGACTGCCGATCATCCAGTGCCTGGAAATCCAGTCTGCGCAGCAGGAGCACAAGGAGTTCAAGGAAGTACTGGAAAAAATCAAGGAAGACGTGGAAAAGGGGGAAACCCTGGCCGAGGCCCTGCGCCATCACCCCAAGGTTTTCGACTCTCTGTACTGCAACATGGTCGACGCCGGGGAAATGGGCGGCGCCCTGGACATCATCCTCAACCGGCTGGCCTTTTTCATGGAAAAAAACATGAAACTGAAGAAAAAGGTCAAGGGAGCCCTGGTCTACCCGGCCTCGGTGCTGTCGGTCGCAGTCATCGTCGTCGCCATCATGATGGTTTTCGTCATTCCCTCCTTCCAGCAGATGTTTTCCGGCTTCGGCGCCGACCTGCCCTGGCTCACCCAGGTGGTAGTCAACATCAGTCATTTCATGCGCACCAACATCCTGCTCATGATCGCCGGCCTGATCGCCCTGGCCATTGCCTTCAGGCAGACGTACAAAACCAAGAAAGGCCGGACCTTTTTCGACCGCACCTTCCTCAAGCTGCCGGTGTTCGGCATCCTGCTGCGCAAGGTGGCGGTGGCCAAGTTCACCCGCACCCTGGGAACCATGATCTCCAGCGGCGTTCCCATCCTCACGTCACTGGAAATCGTCGCCAAAACGGCGGGAAACGTCATCATTGAAAACGCCATCATCGCCACCCGGGACAGCATCAGCCAGGGAAAAACCATCGCCGAACCCCTGGGGGAAAGCGGCATCTTCCCGGCCATGGTGGTCCAGATGATCTCGGTGGGCGAGTCCACCGGCGCCCTGGACGACATGCTCAACAAAATTGCCGACTTCTACGACGATGAAGTGGACGCCGCCGTCGCCGCCCTGACCTCGATGATTGAACCGATGCTGATGGTTTTCCTGGGCACGGTGCTGGGCACGATGATCGTCGCCATGTACCTGCCGATCTTCCAGCTGGGTTCGGTGGTGCATTAAACGGCAATGGGGACGGCAAATACTTTCAGAAACAACCCGGGGACGGCGGACCATGCCGTCCCCGACTTCAACAGCGGCAGGAAAATCAAGACCATCCTGGCCTTCAGGGTCTTCATCGTCACCATCCTGCTGGGCATCCTGATCCTGTTTGACTTCGCCTGGCCCGACGACAGCATCCCGCTCTCCTACTCCCTTTACCTCTACATCGCCTTCGTCTACCTGATCACCATCGTCTACGCCGCCCTGCTGACCAGGAACATCAACCCCCAGCGCTTCCTTTTTTCCCAGCTTACCATTGACGCCGTCCTGATCAGCATCCTGCTGCTGCTCACCGGCGGCTTCTACAGCCTGTTCTTCCCCCTGTACTACTTCATCATCCTGGCCGGCTCGCTGCTCCTGGAACGGCAGAAAAACCTGGCCCTGCTGCTGCTCTGCTGCCTCTGCTACCCGGCGGTCATCCTCTGCCATTTCCTGCCGCCGGCCAGCAGCGCTCTGGTCCTACCCCAGGTAACCGCCAGCGCCCGCGGCACCTTCGCCTCCGCCCTTTTCCTGCGCCTAGCCTCCTTTATCATTTTCGCCTTCGTCCTCCGGCTGATCACCCGCGAACACCAGAAAACCCGGGAGGCTTTGAAGCAGAAGGAAAGCGACCTGGCGGAGATCAAGCGCACCAGCGACCACATCGTCCAATCCATCGACAGCGGCCTGCTGTCCATCGACAACCGGATGACCATCATTTCCCTGAACAAGGCCGGCGAGCAGCTGCTGGGCCGCTCCCTGGAATCGGTGATCAAGCGGCCGCTGCGGGAGCTGCTGCCGGAACTACCGGAGCTGAACGAAAAAAAATCACCGTTCCAGCGCCACGAACTCGTCTATCGGCACCCGAACGGCCGCCGCCTGACTTTAGGCTATTCAATCACCAACCTGGAAAACGAAGCCGGCGAGCAGCTGGGGAAAATCCTGGTTTTCCAAGACCTGACCGACCTGAAGAAAATCGAACAGCAGCTCAAAATCGCCGACCGGCTGGCCGTCCTCGGGCGCCTGTCGGCCAGCATGGCCCACGAAATCCGCAACCCGATGGCGGCCATCCGCGGCTCGGTGGAAATGCTGCACAACGAACTGGTGCTGGACGACCCCGTCCACGAAAAGCTCATGCAGATCATCCTGCGGGAGTCGGACCGGCTGAACCGCCTGATCGGCGACTTCCTTTCCTTCGCCCGCCAGGACAGCCGGGAGCAGAAGGCCATCAACCTGCCGGCCAAGCTCAAGGACATCGTCTTCCTTTTCCGCAACCAGTTTCCCAACATTGCTTTCACGGAAAACTATGAGCCCCGGGAACAAATCGTCACCGGCAACCCCGACCAGGTCCGGCAGGTATTCTGGAACCTGTGCAAGAACGCCGTCGAGGCCCTGGGAGAACGGGGCAGCATCCGGGTGAGCAGCAGGGTGAAAAACGCTCCCGCCGAAAACGGCAACGGCAGCGGGCTGGTAGTCGAGATCACCATTGAAGACGACGGCCCCGGAATTCCGGAAGAGGCCGCCGGCAATATTTTCGAACCTTTTTTCACCACCAAAACGGAAGGCACCGGCCTCGGGCTGTTCATCGTCTTCCAACTGCTGAAACTCAACGGCGGCGCCATCACCATCCACAACCGGGAGCCGGGGCCGGGAACCCGGGCGGCGGTGGTCTTCCCACTGGCGGCGGACCATTCGCCGGCGGCGCAAAAAAATCCTGAAGACTCCCGGCCGGCTGCCGATGAGTAAGAAAAGAAAGCTGTTAGCTATTAGCTTTCAGCGGTCAGCTGCCGACAGCTGAAAGTTTATTAGTGCCTTATCCCTGAAAGGCTGTCACTCTTTTTCAGTACCCCCTTGAGGGGTAAAAAAACAAGAAATTGTCGGAAATACTGATACCCTGATTTGGGTTGCGGGCGCCAAGCCCGCCTTGGCAATTATGATAGACTCGTAATAAATCCCAAAATCGATGG
>JAOZRP010000582.1 GCA_029940125.1 bacterium | reverse complement strand
AAGCAACAGCATTTGTAAAGCAAATAAAAAATCGGGGTCTGTCCCCTATTTTTTGTCCTGGGCTTAAGCGCCGCTTTGTGCGCCCAGGAGATCAACGCTTCCCACTCCACCCCAACTTTATCACTGGAGAACATCAGGCGGCGCGGAAGTAGATTTGATCATGGCCCTGGATGGATGCCTGTTTCCGCTGGCAATAAAATGCAAAACCTCCCTGACCGGGCACGATACCCGCGGTCTCAGGGCTTTCCGTGAAACATACGCAAAAGAAAAAATCGCCCCGGCACTCATCATTTATGCCGGCAGGGAAAGCCAACCCCTGGACCAAAACACAACCGCCATCCCCTGGAATATATAAAAATAACGGAAATAGGGGACAGACCCCGATTTTTCCTGCTTGACATCTAAACTCACATAGAGTACGTTATGTACAAAATATACATCTAACTACCGAACAAAAACGACCAACTACGGAGAAAATGTATTATGCTCAATAAAATAACCACTGCTGAAGCAAGAAAGAAATTTGCCAACATTATTAATCAAGTAGCTTTTGGCGACGAATCTTTTGTTCTGACCCGAAGGGGAGAACCAATAGCTGCTCTTGTATCAATAAATGAACTTAAACTTCTACAGGAATTGGAGGACAAAAGAGATATCGAAGACGCCTGGAAAGCTAAAAAAGAAATCGGAAAACCCATCCCCTGGGATGAGTTAAAAAAGGAACTTGAACTTTGAAATACCGGGTAGAAGTTACAAAATCAGCGGCAAAAGCCCTGAAGAAAATCCCAAAATCAGACCAAAAACGAATAATTGCCAAAATTGACGCTCTCGCGATTGAGTTGCCGGATCCAGACATCACCAAAATGAAAGGAAACAACCCTTTTCATAAGGTGCGCATTGGCAATTATCGCCTAATTTACGAGATTCAAAACAAAACCATGGTGATTCTGATTGTTAAAATTGGGCACCGCAAGGATATTTATAGAAACCTCTCATAAGTCCCCATCACTTCTCCGTGTCCCCTGTACCCTCTGTGGTTTCATAAAAAAAATCGGGGTCTGTCCCCGATTTTTTCTTGAGTATGCTTGACGTTCAATACAACACATGCTAGCCTATGTTTTAATGTGTGAGATGTAAGAGAATAGAGAAAAAAAAGGAGGGAGAATCATGGCCACCAACCTGGCAA